>DATLMT010000222.1:0-3066 GCA_035537135.1 Burkholderiaceae bacterium
ACTCATGCCAGCCACGATTTCTTTCATCTGCGGAACGTCGCGCAGCCCTTCGCGAATCAGCACCAGCTGATTCTCGACAAAGAGCTTCGGCTGGCCTGCCAACGACGGGGTCAGTGGAATTTGTGAGTTGCCGCCGGGCCCGTGGCAAGCGTTGCACGTGGCGACGGTGGCTGGCAAGGCCTGCTGCGCCGGCCCGGCGCTGTGTAAAAGCAGCAGCGACGACGCAATCGCAAACCGGGCCAGCGTGCGCTTTACGCGCTCACCGCGCATAGGTGATGCGATAAATGGCACCGAGTTGTTCGTCGGATACGAGCAGCGATCCGTCAGGCAGTTGAAGCATGTACGTAGGCCGGCCGCTGAACGCATCGTTACTTGCATCCAGAAAGCCCGTCATGAACGGCTCCACTTTCGCGTTCTTGCCATCTGCATCGGTGCGCACCGTAACGACGTCGTAGCCTGATTTCTGCGTACGGTTCCACGAGCCCTTGCGCGCAACAAACATCACGTTGCGGTACTCGGCCGGAAACATGCTCCCGGTATAAAAGTGCACGCCCATTACGGCGGTGTGCGGGCCCAATGTCGCCACCGGCAGCGTCACCCCGTCGCACGCGTTGGCCTTCTTGATGTCCTTGTCGACGACACCGTTCGCGTGGCAATACGGGAAGCCAAAGTTGGCTCCAGTCTTCGACAAGCGGTTCAACTCGTCCTCTGGCTCGTTATCACCCATCCAGTCGCGGCCATGATCGGTGAACCACATTTCCTTCGTGGTCGGATGCCACGCAAAGCCTTGCGTGTTGCGCACGCCGCGTGCGATCACTTCCATGCCCGAGCCATCGGCGTTGTAGCGCCGAATCTGCGCGTACTCCGCCCCCGGCTCGCAGATGTTGCAGGGCGCACCGAACGGCACGTACAACTTGTTATCAGGACCAAACGCGATGTACTTCCAGTTGTGGTGCTGCTCCTTCGGTAGGGCAAACGCAGCGGTCATGTCGACCGGTACGACCGCCGGATTCTTCTCGATGCCGTCATATCGCAACGCTTTGTCAATCGAGACGACGTAGAGCGAACCGTCCTTAACCGCGACTCCCGCCGGCTGCACCAGCTTGTCCACCACGACCCGGCTCGTTCGCTGCGTTCCCGTGTCTGTCACTTCGTACACCCGCCCGATGCCGCGCGTGCCGATATAGATCTTGCCGCTGTCACCCCGCGCCATCGCACGCGCGCCCGGCATGCCGGACGCCCACACCTCGGCTTTGAAGCCAGGCGGCAATTTGAAATTTGAAAGCGGGATTTCGCTCACCGGCGTTGCTGTCATGCGGCCGGCGTGCGGAGCTAGTTTTGAAGTGGCCTGATCAGATGTCCGGCCCTGCTGCCAGGCAGGTGGAGCAGCGGCCGCGGCGGCGGGTGTTGCCGCCTGCGCCACGACAGGGGCAGGTGTTGTGCTCGTTGACTGGCAGGCCATGACTAAAAGCAGAGAAGCAGCCGCTAGCGCGATTCTTGTCATCGTGATGTCTCCTCGTATTTTTAGAACGCAGCGATTGCCTGCGCGCGTTGATTATGGAGCAATCGTCAGACCGCAGCAGCGACTGACGACCGTCTTGCTTGTGCCATGTGCCGGACAGGGAACAGCGATTGCTGCGTAAGGTCCACAACCAAAAATTGAGGATCCCAAAATGGAAACTACAACCCCCAAAACCGGATATAGCGGCGCAGGCGGCACTTCGCAGGCGGGTAGCAGCGGCACCAGCGGCACTTCAACCATGGGCGGCGGCACCGGCAACACTTCAACGATGGGCAGCGGCACAGGCAGCACTTCAACGATCGGCGGCGGTGCAGGCGGCACTTCAACGATGGGCGGCGGCACGGGCGGCACTTCAACGATGGGCGGCGGCCGAGTCGAGGCTAACCGAGCTGCGGAAGGCGCTCATGGCGGCGTTGATCAGGTGGCGCAGGGCGCACACGACGCCGTTGATCGGATTGCTGCCAAAGCGGGTCCCGCTATCGACCGTATGCGGTCTGCAGCAAGCGATGTACAAACAACCGCCTATTCAAAGTACGACGATTTCATCAACGGAGAGTGGGTAGAGTCGGCGCGCGATGAGGTTCGGGCACGACCGCTAGCCGCGGTTGGTATCGCTCTTGCGGCGGGATTGTTGATTAGTCGTTTGCTCTGATCTGTTGCGCGGCAGCTTGCCGCGCGTTAGTGGTATTGGCGTGTTCGCCTTGTATCGGGCGGGCACGCCTTGCTTTAATGGACGCCGTGTGTGAGGCGATGGCCGCATGCCACTCGGCCAGCAACGCGATGGAGCTCAAAGTGCGATTAAGGTACCGGTTGCGGGGAATGTTGATGATCGCGTCGCTCATTTCGCTGCTCGCCTGTGACCCCAGTGGACGCGCGTATGAGGATGTGCGATTGGGCCAGTTGAAAGAGGGCGAGTCGACCGAGCATGAGGTACGGCACCTCTTCGGTTCTCCGTCTGCGGTGCGCGACGGCAGTGGCGGCAAGGGCTTGGTTTATCCGCTCGGACCCGAGGGCGCGCACACCCTGGTTATTCGCATCGACAGCAACGGCAAATATCAGGGAAGGGAAAATCTTTTGACGCGCACAAATTTCAATCGAGTTGCGCGCGGACAAAAGGAGTCGGATGTCGTCGACTTGCTCGGCCCGCCCGGGCGCACCCAGAAATATCCGTTAAAACGGGAGACTGCCTGGGAATGGCGCTTTCTCGATGGTCAAGAAACGCGGCTGTTTGTGGTGATGTTCGACGCCAGCGGTACGGTGGTTGGCTCAGCCATTGAAGAGGATCCGCGCCGTATCGGCGCATAAAGGCCAATCAAGAATTTGTGGTCCACGACGGGGGCCGCCGAACGCTTAGTGTCTGCTCCTTCTGCAACGCGAGCGCCCAATGAGCGCCTTGGATCCGCGCGTCACGCCGAGCGGAATCGTGCGCCATCTGAATCAGTACGTCATTGGCCAGGACGAAGCCAAGAAGACACTGGCGGTCGCGGTTTACGCGCACTATAAGAAGCTCGCACTCTCGAGCGAGGCGGGGCTCGAGATCACCA
>DATLMT010000223.1:0-6542 GCA_035537135.1 Burkholderiaceae bacterium
AAATTCGAAGCGCCACTCGCGCCGCGCCCGCACCGGCTCGATCGCGGTCAAGCGGTCCAGCATCTTCAATCGGCTCTGTGCTTGGCGCGCTTTCGACGCCTTCGCGCGAAAGCGATCGACGAAGCTCTGCAAGTGCGCGGCAGTGCGTTCGTACTGCCGCGACGCCGCGTCTTGTTGCTGCTGCTGTTCGAAGAACGCCGCTTCGAACGCGCTGTAGTTGCCGGCGTAACGTCGAATTGCCAGGTCAGCGATGTGCCACGTGGTTTGGCTAATGCGATCAAGAAACTCGCGGTCGTGCGAGATCACGAGGACGGTGGCCGGCTGCCGCTTCAACCAGGATTCGAGCCATACGACCGAATCCAGATCGAGGTGATTGGTCGGCTCGTCGAGCAGTAGCAGATCGGCAGGGCGCAGGAGGGTACGTGCCAGGGCCAATCGGTTGCGCCAGCCACCGGAAAAATTCCGCACCGCGCGCGCACCGTCGGACTCTGCAAAGCCCAGTCCGTGCAGCACCGCCTTGGCCGATGCGGTGATAGCCCCTTCGTTCAATTCGGCCAACACCGCGTGCGCATGTGCGAGCCGCATCGGATCATGCTGCGCCTCGGCAGCGGCCAGCTCAACGCGCGCGGCAATCAGCGGCGCGTGCCCTGCAAGGACGTACGCAATCGCAGTCTCGTCGGTCGCCTCAATATCCTGTGCGACGTGCGCGATCCGCTCGAGCGGCGGCGCTTCAATCGCTCCACTGTCAAGCCCCAACTGCCCGAGGATCGCCGCGAACAACGTTGATTTGCCCGACCCGTTGGCGCCAATCAGGCCGATGCGCTCGCCCGGAGGGGCGATCAGCGAGACGTTGCGGTAAAGCGTGCGCGCGCCGCGCGCAACGGCGAGATCAATCAGCCGCAGCATCAACTAAGGCAACTGCTCTTGGTGCGCGAGAAACACCATGTCGTCACCGCCGCTGGTCGTCAGCCACGTCAACGACAGATCGCCGAATGCTTTTTCCGCTGCCGCGCGACCGTCGCCGACCTCGACGATCAGTATGCCGCCGCGCTTCATGTGACCACGCGCCTGACGCACGATCGTCTTGACGAGCTTCATGCCGTCCGGGCCCCCGGCCAGCGCGACCTTCGGCTCGTGCGCGTATTCCTTGGGCAGCTTGGCCATCGCCGCGTCGGTCACGTAGGGCGGGTTGCACAGGATCACGTCGTAGCGCTTGTTCGTCAATGCGGCGAACAGATCCGATTTGGTCAATGTGATGCGATCGTCGAAGTGGTAGTCCGAGACGTTGCGCGCGGCAACCTGCAGCGCTTCGGCGGACGAATCCACAGCATCGACCTTTGCATTCTGAAAAAGATCGGCGGCCATGATTGCTAGGCAACCCGAGCCGGTACACAAGTCCAGAACGTCGGTGACGGCACTGGTGTCTTGTACCCACGGATGCAACTCATCGCGCAATAGCTCGCCAATGAACGTGCGCGGGATGATGACGCGCTCGTCGACGTAAAACTTATAACCCTGCAGCCACGCTTCGTTCAGAAGGTAGGCCGCGGGAAGACGCTTCTTTACACGGCGCTCGATACTTTGCAGCAGCCCGTTGATTTCGCCGTGCGTTAGATAAGCGTCAGCAAAAAAATCCAGCCGCTGCAGCGGCAACTGCAGTGTGCGCATCACGATGTAGGCTGCTTCCTCGAACGCATCAGCCTGGCCATGCCCGAACGCGAGCTCGGACTCGTTAAACCGCGTGACTGCATAGCGCAGCACGTCACGCAGTGTTCGCAGATTGGCCTGGGCGTCAATCGTCATCGTCTTAGCTTATGCGAGCAGCAGTTCAAGTGTGCGGCGATACACGTTCTTCAGTGGTTCGAGATCGGCTACCGCAATATGCTCATCGATCTTGTGAATCGAAGCATTAGGCGGACCGAACTCGATGACCTGCGGGCAAAACGTTGAAATGAAGCGGCCGTCCGAGGTGCCGCCAGTCGTGGACAGGTCGGCCGCGCGGCCGGTGACTTCGGCGATCGCACGTGTGATCGAGCTCGACAGGTCGCCGGGCGGCGTCAAAAACGGCTGCGCGCCAACGGTCCACTGAAGCGAAAACTCAAGCCGGTGCGCGTGGAGAATGTTCTCGATACGTTGCATCAGCGATTCGGCACTCGACACCGATGCGAAGCGCAGGTTGAAATCGATCTCGCACGTACCAGGCACGACATTCAGCGCGCCGGTGCCTGCGCGAATGTTCGAAATCTGAAACGTGGTTGGCGGGAAAAATTCGTTGCCTTCGTCCCAGCGCTCGGTAGCGAGTTCGGCCAACGCTGGCGCCACCTGGTGCACGGGGTTGCGCACCAGTTCCGGATAGGCGACATGGCCCTGAATGCCGGTCACCACACATCTGCCCGATAGCGATCCGCGCCGGCCGTTCTTGATCGTGTCGCCGAGCGCGGCGACCGAGGTGGGCTCGCCAACGATGCAATAGTCGATCTTTTCGCCACGTGCACGCAGCGCGTCGACCACCTTGACCGTACCGTCGGTCGCGGGACCTTCCTCGTCGGAGGTCAACAACAACGCGATCGAGCCGCGATGCGCGGCGTGCGCACTGACGAACTGCTCGGTAGCGACGACGAACGCAGCCACCGAGCTCTTCATGTCCGCCGCGCCTCGTCCGTACAGCGACCCGTTTCGAATCGTCGGCTTGAATGGATCGGATGTCCATTTGTCGAGCGGGCCAGAGGGCACGACGTCGGTATGGCCCGCAAAAACGAAAACGGGGGCCGCATCACCACGGCGCAGCCATGCGTTGGTCACCCCGTTGGCCGCGATGGTTTCATTGCCGAATCCAATCGCACGCAAGCGCTCGGCGATCAGAGCCTGGCAGCCGTCGTCGGCCGGCGTGACCGATCGGCGGGCAATCAACTGCTGGGCGAGTTCAAGAGTGGCGGTCATCGGGGACCGCCGATTCTAGCGGCAGCGCTGTCGCTGCCTATATGTTCAGTGTGAACTCGGAGAACGACGCGTCTTGTCCCGAGTCAGCGCGCTGCTGACGCTCGGCTTTCGTCAGGGGCTTGCCTGCGTTGTTGATGAACCAGAGCAGATTGTTTTGCGAATCGGCCGCCGCGAGTGCATCTTCGCGCGTGATCTGATCGGCCTGGATCAACGTATACAGACTCTGCTCGAACGAAATACTCTCAGGCGCAAGGCTTTGCTCCATCGCTTCCTTGATCGCTGGCACGTCGCCGCGCTCAATCAAATCGGCAATGTGGCGCGTATTCATCAGCACTTCGACCGACGGCACTCGGCCGCCGCGCTTCGAGCGGATCAATCGCTGCGACACGATGGCCTTCATTGCGACCGACATGTCCTGGAACAGTGCCTGGCGAGTTTCCGGCGGATAGAAGCTGATCACACGGTTCAGCGCGTGAGCACTGTTGGTGGCATGCAGTGTCGCGACCACCAAATGACCCGACATCGAATACGCGATGGCCGCGCTCATCGTGTCGCGATCACGGATTTCGCCGATGAAGATGACGTCCGGCGCCTGCCGCATCGCGCTGCGCAAAGCCGCCTGCAGCGTCCTGGCATCCGAGCCGATCTCGCGCTGATTGATGATCGACTTCTTGTTGCGGAACAGATACTCAATCGGATCTTCGAACGTCAGCACGTGGCCGGTGGTCAGCTCGTTGCGATGGTCGAGCATCGAAGCGATCGTTGTTGATTTCCCGGAGCCGGCAGCGCCAACGACCAGGATCATGCCGCGCCGCTCCATGATCAGGTCTTTCAGTACCTCCGGCAGGTGCAACGCGTCGAGCTTCGGCACGTCGTGCGGAATGAAACGAATGACTGCCGAAATCGACCCGCGCTGCAGAAATGCGCTGAGACGGAAACTGCCGATTCCCTGCACCGGCAGGCCGATGTTCAGCTCACGCGAGTCTTCGAGCTCGCGAAAGTGCGCGTCCGTGAGACGCTCGGCCAGCAGCGAGACGATCGCCTGTGGCGCCAGCCGATCCTGGTTGATCGGCACGCACACTCCGTTAATCTTGATTGTGATCGGCGAGCCGACCGAGAAAAACAGATCCGAGGCCTGCTTCTCGGCCATCAGATTGAACATGCGCTCCAGGGACATCGGTCGGCTTCCGCGTCAAATCAGAGCGGCAAGGATAAAGCTCGATATTGACGCTTGGCATACCGCCAAACGGATGAAAAGTGGGCGAATTTATGGGCTGAGGATCAGGTATTGCATTAATCCCGCAGCAGCTCATTAATCCCCGTCTTCGCTCGAGTACCGGCGTCAACCTTCTTGACGATTACCGCGCAGTACAGGCTGTATTTGCCGTCGGCTGAGGGCAGATTGCCCGCAACAACCACTGAGCCGGCCGGCACGCGGCCGTAGCTGATTTCGCCGGTGGCGCGGTCGTAGATTTTGGTGCTTTGGCTGATGTATACCCCCATCGAGATGACGGAGTTCTCCTCGACGATTACACCCTCGACGATCTCCGAACGAGCGCCGATGAAACAGTTGTCCTCGATGATGGTTGGATTCGCCTGCAGCGGCTCAAGCACACCGCCAATGCCGACGCCGCCCGATAAATGTACGTGCTTGCCGATCTGCGCGCACGAACCAACGGTGACCCAGGTGTCGACCATCGTGCCTTCATCAACGTACGCGCCGATGTTGACAAATGACGGCATCATCACGACGTTCTTAGCGACGAAGCTACCTCGCCGTGCGACCGCCGGCGGAACTACCCGAACGCCCGACTGTGCGAATTGAGCGCTGTCCCATTCCGCAAACTTGTTCGGCACCTTGTCATAGAACTGAGCAAAGCCGCCTTGCATCGGCGCGTTGTCGTTCAAGCGAAACGACAGCAACACGGCTTTTTTCACCCACTGATGCACGACCCACTGCCCGCCGCGCTTTTCCGCGACTCGTAGCGTGCCTGCATCGAGCTGCGAGATTGTTTGCTCGACCGCTGAGCGCACTTCCGGCGACGCTGAGGCTGCGGTGATGATTGCGCGCTGCTCGTGCGCTTCGTTGATGATGGTTTCCAGATTCATCAGAGACTTTCAGGATCGAGAGATGCGATGCGCATGGCAGCCTCGGCCGCTTCCGCCGGTGATGCAACCAATGCAATCCTGACATAGCCTTGCCCGGGATTGGTACTGCACGCGTCGCGCGACAGGTAGCTGCCTGGCAGCACAGTCACGTTTTTCTGTGCATACAACTTCTGCGCGTAGTCGGTATCGCTGCCCGGCGTGCGCGCCCACAGGTAAAACGCCGCATCGGGGATCGAGCACGGAAGCCGCGAGTTGATCAGCGGCGTGGCCTGCGCGAATTTCTGCGCGTATAGCGTGCGGTTCTCGACGACGTGCGCTTCGTCCTGCCAGGCCGCGATGCTCGCGTGCTGCACGGCGACGCTCATCGCAGTGCCGTGATACGTGCGATACAGCAAGAATTTTTGCAGCACATCCGCGTCGCCCGCAACGAACCCCGAGCGCATTCCCGGCACGCTCGACCGCTTCGACAAGCTGCAGAACATGACTAGCCGCTCGAAGCGATCCCGACCAAGCGCTACCGCTGCCTGCAGGCTGCCAAGCGGCGGCTTGCCTTCCTCAAAGTAAATCTCCGAGTAACACTCGTCGGAGGCAATCACGAATCCGTATCGGTCTGACAGCTCGAACAGCCGGCTCCATTCTTCGAGAGTCATCACGTGACCGGTAGGATTGCCGGGCGAGCAGACGTAGACGAGTTGAACGTGGCGCCAGTCGGCGGCCGCCAAGGTGTCGAACCGCATGCGGAAGCCGTCATTCGCGATGGTTGGTAAGTAAATCGGCTGGGCACCCGCCAGCAGCGCCGCGCCCTCGTAGATTTGATAGAACGGATTTGGCGCTACCACCCGCGCGTCCCGGCTGCGATCGATCACCGTCTGCGCGAACGCGAACAGCGCTTCGCGCGTGCCGGTCACCGGCATCACCTGCGTCGACGGGTCCAACGTCCTGAGCTGGTAACGTCGCATCGCCCACGTCGCGAACGCTTCGCGTAATTGCGGAATGCCGGCGGTGAGCGGATAGCTCGCGATACCCGACAGCGCTTTTGCGTACGCCTCGACAATGAACGGCGGAGTCGGATGCTTCGGCTCGCCGATTGACAGGTTGATCGGTGCACAGTCTTTGGCAGGCGTAATGCCGGCGAACAGCTTGCGCAGCCGCTCGAAGGGGTACGGCTGCAAGCGATCAAGATCGGGATTCAATCCATTACTCGCGGGTCGAGCGACCAGACACTTGATCGTGCACGTACACCGGTGGTGTGGGCTTCCAGCCCTTCTTCCGATGCTCAGCGGTGACGGTCGTGAAAATTCCTCCGCGCACGTACCACTTGGCGGTCAGGCGCATGAAGCGCGGCGCCAACGCCTTGACTAAATCGTCGAGGATCACGTTGGTTACCGCCTCGTGAAATACGCCCTCGCTGCGATAGGACCACATATAAAGCTTCAAACTCTTAAGCTCGACGTTGCGCTTGTCCGGAACAAAGTCGATCACCATCATTGCGA
>DATLMT010000224.1:0-5376 GCA_035537135.1 Burkholderiaceae bacterium
GGCGTCGATCATCGACACGGCTACCGAAACGCAAGACACGCTGACGATCCTGCTTGGCTCGATCGCCGCGATCTCGCTGCTGGTGGGCGGCATCGGCGTGATGAACATCATGCTGGTCAGCGTCACGGAGCGCACGCGTGAGATCGGCATTCGTATGGCGACCGGCGCACGCACCCGCAACATCCTGCAGCAGTTTCTGATCGAAGCATTGGTCGTGTCGGCGGTGGGCGGTGCGATCGGTGTCGTGCTCGGCCTCGGCACTGCCGCCGTTGTCGATGCGCTCGGCACACAGGTGCAGTTCTCGCTGGCACCGGTGCTGCTCGCATTCGGCTGCGCATTCGGCACGGGATTAATTTTCGGCTGGCTGCCTGCAAGCAAAGCAGCGCGTCTCGACCCCGTCGTCGCGCTTTCTTCGGAATAGGAAACGAATACGCAATGAACATGAACATGAACCCGCTTTGCATCGCACTCGCTGTAGCCGTGGCGGGATGCGCAACCACCGAACCGAAGACGCGCGTGCAGATCGACATGCCGCGACAATTTACCGAGGCGGCGGTGCCGCCCGCAGCAGGAGTGACGAGTCAGCTGACCACCGACTGGTGGACCAGTTTCGGCTCGCCCCAACTGACTTCGCTGATTCAGCAAGCGCTCGCCGGCAGTTCTGACATTCGCATCGCCGCCGAGCGCATCACGCAAGCCGAGCTGGCGCTGCGCGTTGCAAATGCCTCGCTGCTGCCGAGCATCGGCGTGGGCGCAGGCCAATCGTTCAGCCGCACTGATAGCCCGGGTGCCGCTGCCACCACGCGCCGCGGCACCAGCGTATCGATCGCGATGAGCTACGAGATCGACCTGTGGGGCCGGCTGGCGGCGGGCATTCAGGCGCAGCAGCAGGCGTTAAACATCAGCCGCTTCGACGCGGACACCGTGCGGCTGACGCTGACGACCAGCGTTGCTGCCACGTACTTTCAAGTACTCGCAACGCGAGAGCGGCTCGATATCGCACGTGACAACCTCGCTACCGCCGAGCGCGTGTTGAAAGTCGTCGACGCACGCTATCGCAACGGCGTCGCAACTCAGCTCGACCTTTCGCAACAAACGACCGCGGTGCTGAACCAGCGCGCGGCATTGATTCCGCTCGAAGTCACGGAGCGGCAGACCGTCTCGGCGCTCGCGCTGCTGATCGGCCGTGTCCCGCAAGGCTTCGGCGTTGCTGCAGACAACTTCGAAGAGCTGCGCGTTCCTGCCGTCGGCCCGGGGCTGCCATCCGAGTTGCTGACGCGGCGTCCCGACCTCGCTGCGGCCGAAGCACAGCTCGCCGCCGCCGATGCGAACGTCGCTGCCGCGCGTGCGGCGCTACTGCCGAGCATTTCGCTATCGACATCGGCCGGGCTCGCAACCTCGGCGCTTTTGAGCCTGGCGAACCCCACTAACGTGCTGTCAATCGGGCTATCGCTCGCGCAGACCTTGTTCGATGGCGGCCAACGCCGCGCGCAGGTGGCGATCGAGCAATCGCAGCGCCGCATCCTGGTCGAGACCTACGCCAACGCGGTGCGCACGTCGCTGAAAGAAGTCGACGACGCGCTTGGCAATGCAGATAGCGGCCTGCGGCTCGAGTCAGCCCAGCAGCAGACAGTTGAGCAGGCACAGCGCTCATTAAGGCTTGCCGAGATTCGCTATCGCGAAGGCGTCGGCGATCTGCTGGCAGTGCTCGATGCACAGCGCAGTTTGTTTTCGGCGCAGGATCAACTTGCGCAGGCGCGGCTGACGCGACTCACTGCGTCGCTCGACTTGTTCAAGGCGTTGGGCGGTGGCTGGGTGGCGCCCGAGTCGACAGCAGTTGTCACCTCATCGACACATTGACAGGCGCGCGTTCTGCGCGCAGTTCACACGAATCTGTTCTCGTTCTATCTGATGCGGTGCCGGTTATGGTCGCAGTCCTTGGCCTCGCATGCGGCGCACTTTACGCTGTCATGTGGCGACTTACACCAGTGAGGACCTGCATGCCCGAATATCTTGCACCCGGTGTCTACGTGACCGAGATTGCGTCGGAAGCGAAGCCTATCGAAGGCGTTTCGACGTCGACTGCCGGCCTGATTGGCAGCGATACGGTCGCCATGCTGCAACAGCTAGTAAAGCATGCGCCGGACTGGACAGAGCAAAACACTCATGACCCTGGCGTTGCACTGCTCGAATTGTTGGCGTGGCTGGCTGAGTCGCTGGTTTATCGCACCGGCCGCCTGCCCGAGCGCGGGCTGCTGCACGCGGGGCACCTCGCAGCAGCCGCACTCACACTGGTTGCAAAGTGCGACCAGCCACAAGGCAGCGTACTGAAGAAGGTTCGATTTTTTGAGGGTAGGCTACTCAACGAAGATGATCTGCGCACCGAGCAGGACTTCCTACGGCCGCGAAATCTAGGCCGCGAAATCTAAATAGATAGCATGGATCGAAGCGGCGTTCCGTCAGTGGCGCACTGGATACGCGTCGGCTCGGGCTGATTCTGCCGACAATCAAGCGGCATATTCACATCGCGTCAGCCGACGATTACGTCGGCGTTGCGCATCAACGCTGCAACACTGCGCGTTCCATCTCACACGGGGAGCGCCAATGCCACTTGTAAAGATTCTTATTGTCACCGACGATGACGGTGGTTATCAGCGCAGCACCTCTGTCTCGCACAAGTTTCATCTGGGTGAATTCGTCAAGGTATTGAACGAAACCGACTGGGACGGATTTACGATTCAAATCACGCGCGCGCACCGCAGCGCGGACCCGTCACCAGCCACACCACAGCCCACACATCCGATCGGCGCCGATCTTTACGGCTTCCGATTCTCGGCCACCAGTTTGTCCGGTTTCGACATGGTCCTGTTCTTTTCTATTGCCAGCAAGCTCGACGATCCTGTCTCATCGGACACATCGCGCCAGGCCGAAGCGGCCGCGGTCGCGGCCTTCATGGAAGCGGGTGGCGGCTTCTTTGCCGCGGGCGATCACGAGGATCTCGGCGCGAGCATCAATCAGCACATTCCGCGCGTGCGCAGCATGCGGCGCTGGGCGCACCCGTCGACAGGACCACACTCGGGCGCGGTTGCGCCGACCGGCACCGAAGCTGATCGGCACGACACGCTGCAAGCGGGCTCCGACAGCGGCACGTTGATGGGCACCACCTACTCGTATCAGTTCAACGACCAGTCGGACGCATTGCCACAGACGATCGAGACACGGAGTTACGTCGTCAGCAAGTCCAAATATTTTCTCAGCACGCTGCCCCATCCCCTGCTGTGCTGCCCGCTCGGGCGAATCAACGTGTTGCCAGATCACATGCACGAAGGATGGTGCGAAGTCCCGAGCAATCTGTCGCTCGATGAGAACTTGCCCGGACGCGCCGGCAAAAAGGAATATCCAAACGATGCCGACGGCGCGCAGGTCGAGCCCGAGGTGATCGCGGAGGCCACCGTGCTTGCGCACGCGACATTGAACCAGGAATTCGCCGGCTCAACGTTCGCCGTATCTCCGGCGACGACCGGCGCGCCATACAGCTTCGGTGTGATCGCTGCATACGACGGCCATCGTGCCAACGTCGGCCGCGTCGTCGTCGACGCCACCTGGCATCACTTCGTCAACATCAACGTGATCGGCACCAGCTTCACGACTTCCGGGCTGAACCCCGCCAAAGCCAAGGGCTTTTACAACGGACCGGGCGATACACCCAACGCCGACTACCAACGCATCATGTGGTACTTCCGCAATCTGGTGTACTGGCTGATTCCGGCGAACCGCACGACGCTGATCATCGCTTCGTGGGCCACGGCGGTGATGCGGCATCCGAACTGGGAACAGTTCAAAACGCTGCGTTGGCACACCGACCTGTCGCCAACAGCTGCCTTCACGCGCTTAATTCATTTTGCGCAACTCGCTGAAGACTACTTCGCCGGCGCACGCGGGCATTGCCTGAAGTATCAGCTGCTCCCAATTATTCTGTATCCGATCAGGAAGCTCTTTCCGTGGGAGATCTGGCAAGAGATCCTGCCTGAGATCGCACCGTGGGAAGCGGGTGAGATCGATTGGCAACCGCAGCCAGCGTGGCGGCAAGCGGTATTGCCGGATGCGAATCTGTTACGGCACGCATTGCTGGGAACCGTCGTGCTGGCTGCGACCGAAATCGTCGGACGCTACGACGAAATGACCGAGAAGCATTTGCAGAAAATCCAGGCACGCACGCTCGAGCTTCTGCCGCAACATCTGCGCCTGGTCGGCAATCAGATTGAAGCCGGTGCACGCGATGCGAAGAACTTGGCAAATCGGTTCGCGAAGCTGGCGGAAGGATTGACCGCGAAAGCGAAAGAGCCCGCGATCGCCTAAGGTATGTGCGTTGTTGCTGAAGGCGAGCAGGCTCTATTTGCTCGCCTTCGGCAGCTTGTATTCGACCTTGTTGTCGAGAATCAGCAGCGCGCCGTCGCGCTCCATCTCCGCAATCAGTTCGCGCACCTCATCCAAGCCAACCTTGCGGCCAAGGTGGCTTTCGATGTGATGTTCGAGCCCCTTGCGCTTTGTGGGGAGCTTCTCCCCCATGCGTCGCAGACTCGCAAGCACAAGCTGCTTCGGACTATCGCTCGCTTTCGGAGTGCCCGGCGGCTTAACTGCCGGAACCTTGCCGGTTGTCTTTACGGCGGGCGCTTTCTTCGCTGCCGAAGTTTTCTTCGCCGCAGTTTTCTTTGCCGGAAGCTGCGCCGGTGCGGGACTCGATGCAGCACTTGTACTAAGCGCCGAGCGAATGGTTGCCACTCGATGTGCTTCAAACCCGAGGGTGCGAATGTGCGCGATCAGTGAATTGAAGTCCGTGTCTTTTGAGATCACAAAGAAGCGCGCGCCGACTGCATCTTCCACATGCTTTTGCAGCGAGCGACCCAGATAAAAGAAGATGTGAGAGTCCAACGCATTGGGCCCCTGCCGGTCGCTCTGTATCAGCTGCACCTTGTCGCCGAGCGGTTGCAGGGCTTTGTACATGTTGACGTCGAGCTTGTTTTGATGCGCGCCATGAAAGATCAGCACGCGAAAGTCGTCGCCGCGAATCAGGCTGAGATCAGCGACCTCCGGCTGCACGTTCTCGAAATCGACAAGGATGTAGGTAAGCGGCATCAAGATTTGTTAGAGCGTTTGTACTAGCTGATTGTGCGCCGTGACTAACTTGGGCGCTTTTTGCCTCTTAATTCGTGAGAATCAGCAAAACAGATCAAGCACATCACCACTTGCGATTGGATTTTCGCTTGCACAGGCCGCACCCTATGTTCAGCAGAAATCTCACGCAAAGGACCAACTAAATGCAAACCCCACATACGCTGGATGATGTTCAGATGAGCGAGCATGACCGCAAGCGTG
>DATLMT010000225.1:0-14564 GCA_035537135.1 Burkholderiaceae bacterium
GGAATTTCGCCGGCGTTGATTGCGTTGCGAATCACAACGTCGAGCCTCGGCTTTGCGGTAGCGGCGCCGACGCAGGATGTCCAGCCCATCGACAGATAACGCTCGGCAACGTGCGCGCACCAGAGAATGTGTTCCTCAGGGGGCATGCGCTGGATCGAATCGAGCGACGGCTGGTCGTTCCACGAAAAGTGCGTGTGCGCCTCGATCATGCCCGGCATCAACGTGCTGCCGGCACCGTCGATCACCGTCGCTCCAGAAGCTGACGACACCGGCAACGAACGCACGCTGCCAAATGTCCCATTCCCCGAGCGCGTAACGCGCGCAATGCGATTCCCTTGCACCAGCACTTCGCCGGCGAATGGCTGGTCACCGCTGCCGTCGAAGATGCGCACGTTGGTAAATAACGTGTTGGCCATGCTTGCTCCTCTAAATTTTTGCCATCGAGTTACTTGCCATCGAGCGCTCGAGAAACCGGCGCAAATGCGATTGGCAATCCGTCGCGCGCTCGGCGGTCATCCAATGGCCGCAGCGCGATAAAACCTCAACCTGCGCATTTCTAATCCGGCGGGCGATCTCGCGCGCCACTTGCACCGGCGCAACTGCATCCTCGTCGCCAGCAACAAGCATCGTGGGTACGTCGATGCCGTCAATTGCCGCCGGCTCGGCCGCGGAAAGCGCTTCGCAGCTGCGCGCATATCCTTCGGGATCTTGTGCGAGCAAAGACTCACGCACGAAAGCGACGACGACCGGCTGCTGTTCGCGCGTCGAGGCGGACAGCGAGCCTTGCACGATCGCGTCGGCGATGCCGAACATCCCTTCGTCGCGCGCCTTGGCCGCGCGGGTTTTCAATCCTTGCCGCGCGGCATCGGGTGGTGCAATCAGCGCTCCGAAAAGCGCAAGGCTGCGCACCCGCTCCGGCGCACGCGCCGCGAGGTGCTGGCACACAATCGTGCCCATTGAATGGCCGGCGAAATGCGCTCGCGACACGCCGAGCTGTGCGCATACGCGCAGCACCGCATCGACCATTACGTCGATCGACAGTTGACCCTTATTCGGAGTGTTGTCCTGCAGTGCATGTGCACTACGTGACCGACCCGATCCGGGCAGCTCGATGCGAATGCGCTTCGCGTTCGTCAGCGCGGGAAGCAGCGGCGTCCAGGTGTTCGTTGTTCCGCCCAGGCCGTGCACCATCACGAGCGGGTCGCCTTCGCCGTCGACTTCGACCGCCATCTTGTCGATCCAATGAAGACTCATAGTCAGTGCGCCACGCTTAATGAGCCACGACAGGATTTTCGAGCACGCCGATGCCATCTATTTCGATACGCACCGTGTCTCCGGCTTTCAGCCACGTCTGCGGTTCCATTCCCATGCCGACGCCGGCTGGTGTGCCGGTCGCGATGACATCGCCCGGATAGAGCGTGATGCCGCGCGAGATCGTTTCGATCAGCGTCGGAATGTTGAAGATCAGATCGACCGTGCTGGCGTCCTGCCGCAGCTCGCCGTTGACCCATAACCGTACCCGCGTGTTTTGCCCATCGAGCTCAGTCGCGTCGACCAGCCAGGGTCCCATCGGGCAGAACGTATCGAACGACTTGCCCATATCCCATTGCACGTGCCGCATCTGCACGTCACGCGCTGTAACGTCATTGACGATCGTGTAGCCCCACACGTAATCCATCGCACGGCTCGCTGAGATATTCGTGCCTTTGCGCCCGATGACGACCGCAAGCTCGGCCTCGTAATCGATCTGCTCCGAAGCGGCCGCGCCTGGAAGGCGAATAGGAGCGCCGTGGGCGACGACGCACTCAGGCACTTTCGTAAATACGATCGGCCATTGATCTATCTTTGCCTCGCTGCCTTTGAATACTGTCGTCTGCAACTCCTTCGCGTGCGCGCGATAGTTGCGGCCGACACACCAGAGATTGCGCCGCGGACGCGGCAGTGGGGCATCGAGCGTGACGGCTGCAATCGGAAGGCGGGTGCCGTTCAGTGCGGGAAAGTCGCCGCCTTCGGCCAGATGTTCGAGCAGCGCCTGCGCGCCGCGCGATTGCACCTGCTCCTGCCGGCGCTTCAGATCAATTGGAGTGATCTCGCGAGCGTCATTCGACACAACGCCGACGTGACGGCGACCGCCCCATTGATAGGTGGCAATGCGCATGTCTCCTTTGTTGTCCCTCAAATTGGGATCTGTTTAATGCCGGTACAAAAAATGAGACACATGTCTCATTCACGCGGCTACGATACCGAGTCTCCCGCAAACCGTCCAGCTAAAGTATGGCAACGCGGTCCCCAGCCCAGGCTACCGTTCCGCCCCCCGGCCCGGAGACCGGTGTACGCGGCCGGACGTATCGGCTATTGCTGGCGGAGGCGATGGATCTTGCTGCCGACGGGCGCCTTGTAACCGTGGCGGAGGTCGCGGCGGCTGCCGGCGTATCGCGAGCGACGGCCTATCGCTATTTTCCCAGCCGAGGTCGATTGATCTCGGCCATCGTCGGCGAGAGCCTGGGTCCGGTGCGGCGCTTCGAGTCGCGCAAATTAGACGGGCGGGAACGGGTGCAGGAACTTTTTACCAAGACGTTTCCGCGCTTCCGCCAGTTTGAGCCGCATATGCGCGCGGCGCTGCAATTGTCACTCGAGCACTGGGCGCTTGAGCGCTCCGGGCGGATCGATGAGGAGCCGTATCGACGCGGGCATCGAGTCGCGATTCTGAAGCGCGTTGCGTCGCCCTTGAAGTCGAAGATGAGCAAAGGCGAGTACAGCCGATTGTTAAGTGGCTTGTCGATGATCTTCGGTATCGAACCTTATGTTGTCCTAAAAGATATTTGGGGCTGCAGTGATCGGGAGGTGCAGGCAACCGCGCGCTGGATGGCGGACGCGATGATTGATGCGGCGCTGAAACCTCAAAGGCGCGCTAACGGGAATCGAGGCGCCCGGCGAGTTCGTCCCGAACGTACTGGCGAATGACAAGTTCAAAGTCTTCGTCGCGTGGGAAGCCAAGTGTGTTTGCCTTCGCCGTGTCGAGGTGTCCCGGCCAGGTCGACACCAGGCGCTCGATGCGCGCATCGCTCTCCCAGCGGATTCGCTTAACGGCTTCAGGCCCCGCCACGCGTTCAAGGGCAGCCACCATTTCGCGAACAGTGATCGATAAACCGGGAAGATTGACGTTACGGTTGACACCAAGCGCTGCCGCATCAATATCGTGGCCGAAGATCAGCGACTCGATCACGGTCTGCGGCGACAGCAGCCACAGACGCGTATCGGCGCTGACCGGGCAAATGGCCTCTTCTCCGTTCAATGGCTCGCGAATGATGCCGCTGGCGAACGAAGACGCGGCCGCGTTCGGACGGCCGGGCCGGACGCTGATGGTGGGCAAACGCAATACGCGACCGTCAATGAATCTCTTGCGCGAATAGTCGTTGACCAAGAGCTCGATCATCGCTTTCTGTGTTCCGTATGACGATTGCGGCGTAACAGCGGTCGTGTCCACCACGACCTCCGGCAAATCGCCGCCGTAGACGGCCACCGAGCTTGCGAATACGACTTTCGGTTGATGGCCTAGCGTGCGACAGATGTCCAACAGTCGCCGCGACGCATCGGCGTTGATCCGCATCCCCAGGTCGAAGTCTGCTTCCGCCTGACCACTGACGATCGCAGCGAGATGAAAGATCGAGTGGATGTCTGTATCCAGCACGCGGACGAGGAAATCCGGATCGCTGATATCGCCGACGATCGAGCGAGCACGTTTGTCGTCAAGCTGCGTTGCTTGCACGACATCGACCAGAAGCAACTGGTCGATCTTGCGCTCCGTGCCGTCAGAGCCCTTTAGCGTTGCCCGCTCCAACAGCTTCGCGGCAAGCCGTCGGCCGAGAAAGCCCGCTCCACCGGTGATTAGGACTTTCATCGACCGTCAGACCAAGGTCTCATCCAGCCCAAGCCCTCCTCGGTGGTTTGGCGTGGACGATATTCGCAGCCGACCCATCCGGTGTAGCCGGTCTCGTCCAACATGCGCAACAGGTACGAGTAATTCACTTCTCCGTCGTCAGGCTCGTGGCGGTCGGGAACGCCAGCAATCTGGACGTGCCCGATGTTGCTGAAGTGCCGCTTGAACTTGATCGCGAGGTCGCCTTCGACGATTTGTGCGTGATAAAAATCCATCTGCACTTTCAGGTTTGGCTCGCCGACTTCGTCGACGATGGCGTGGGCGTCGGCCTGCGTATTCAGGAAGTAGCCCGGTATGTCGCGCGGGTTGATCGGCTCGATCAGCACGATGCGATTACTCTTCGCCAGTTCGCGGGCGGCGAAGCGCAGGTTGTCGATATACACAGCGCGATGCGCGGCTCGATCGCCGCCGGGCTGAACGATCCCGCACATCGCATGCAGCGTAGGCGTCTTCGTCGCATCGGCGTACTCGAGTGCGCGGACCACCGCGTCGCGAAATTCACTCTCACGGCCAGGAAGCGAGGCCAGTCCTCGCTCACCGGCGCCGAAATCGCCGGGCCACAGGTTCAGACCACGATTCTGCAGTCCGCTGTCGTCGAGCCACTTGGCGATATCGCGCGGCTGATGGTCGTAGGGAAACAAAAGCTCGACTGCCGTGAAGCCATTGCGTGCGGCGGCCGCAAATCGCTTTTCGAACGGCAGTTCGGTAAACAACACTCCGAGATTCGCTGCGAACTTCGGCATCAGTACTTTAGCGAAAACACCGACCGCAGCTCGTTGATCTGCGCATCCGTCAGCGCACGAACCGGTTGATCGCGCAGCAACAGAAACAACTTAGCGGTCTCTTCCAGCTCTTCGGTCGCGTAGACCGCCGCTTCTAGCGAAGATCCTGAAACGATCGGCCCGTGGTTAGCGAGTAGCAGTGCGGTGTGCGTGCGCGCAACTTCACGTATGTCATTAGCCAGCGCTGAGTCGCCAGGTCTGTAGTAGGGGATCAATGGCAAGTGACCGACTTTAATGACGAAGTAGGCGGTCAGCGGCGGCAAACAGCTTGCGGGGTCAAGTCCGTCGAGGCACGACACTGCAGCCGAGTAGGTTGAATGCAGATGAACGATTGCATTCGCGCCCGCGCGCTCTGAGTAGATCGCTCGATGCAGAAACGCTTCTTTCGATGGTGGATCTCCGCTCACCAGCTTCCCCGTCCAATCGAGCTTGGACAGCCGCGCCGGGTCGAGTCGACCAAGGCACGAATCAGTTGGCGTCAACAGCCATCCATCATCGAGCCGAGTGCTGATGTTGCCGCTGCTGCCTGCCGCCAAGCCCCGGTCAAAAAGCGAGCGACCGTGATGGACGATGCTTTCGCGCAACTCGTTCTCGCTAGTCATCAGGCTGGTGCCAATTTGTCCCAAGCTTTGAGAAAAAAATCAGGACTGCCGAAATTACCGGATTTCAGCGCCAGCGCCAGCCGCCGGCGCGGCCGTTGATTCAACATCGCCGTCGTCCACGGTACACCGGGATCGATCTCGCGGCCGATGGACAGTCTGCTGACTCCCAAAGCGTTCAGCACGGCGCCCGATGTCTCGCCTCCGGCAATGATTAGCTGACCAACTCCTAGATCGACGAGCTTGGCTGCGATCGATGCCAGCGCGTTCTCGATCAGTGCGGCCGATTTCTCGACGCCGACGGTGGCCTGCGCGCGCTTGACTTCGTCAGGTGCAGCAGTCGCGTAAATCAATATAGGTTCCTTGCCGACACGATCGGCCGCCCATTCGGCAGCGAAGGCGGCGACGTCGCGTCCATTCGCAAGCTCGAGCGGATCGACGCGAAACGACGGGTGATGCGCACGCATCACGTCGACCTGATTTCGCGTCGCGGTCGAGCAGCTACCCGCAATGACTGCCTTGAAGCCGTCGATGGCAAGCGGCATGGTGTTGGCCGTCTGCTGCGCATTCAACCGACCGCGTTCCCGGAAATTTTGCGGAAGCCCTTGCGCGAGTCCCGAGCCGCCGGTGATCAGAGAAAGGCTCGCTGCGGCCGTCGCGATTTGCGCGAGATCGTTGTCGGAGAGCGCATCGACGATCGCAAAACCGACGCCTTCGCGCCGAAGCAGCGTGAAGCGCTCGGCGATTGCTCCGGCACCGGCGCTTACTACCGCATGCTCGACAAGGCCCACTTTTCGCTTCGTCTGCTGTTGCAAAACACGCACCAAATTCGCATCGGTCATCGGCGTCAGCGGATGGTGCTGCATCCCACTCTCGTTCAACGGGACGCCGCCGACAAACAAATAGCCTTGATAAATTGTTCGCCGCGTTGCAGGAAAAGCGGAACATGCAATCGTGAAATCCGTTTTGAGAGCACCCATCAATGCTTCAGCGACCGGACCGATGTTGCCCCGCGGTGTCGAGTCGAACGTCGAGCAGTATTTGAAGTAATGCTGAGCGCAGCCGGCGGCTTGCAGCCATTGCAGTGCTTGTAGCGACTGCGCGACTGCGTGCTCAACAGGGATCGTGCGGGATTTCAGCGCGACCACGACGGCGTCTGCATCGTCAGGCCACGGACCCTCTGGCACGCCGATCATTTGTACGGTTCGCATGCCGTTGTTGACAAGAATTCCAGACAGATCGGTACCACCCGTCAGGTCATCAGCGATGCAGCCAAGAAGAGCAGGCATAGCGTCAGCTGCAACGTCTAGTGCGCGGAGCGCAGGCGAGTCGTTTCGACGTAAGCGCCTCGCGAGATGTTCAGGTGTGCGCCGCAAAGCTCGATTAGCTTTTTGCGATCCCGAACGCGAATCGCTTTCAGCATCGAATGATGTTCGCGCTGCGCATTACGAAAATATTCGGGCCTGACGATCGCGTATGACCAGACCACGTGTGTCTTTTTTCTGAAATCATCGATCGCTGATGCTAGGTACGGGTTTCCACACGCCGCAAACAAAGCCATGTGGAAATCGAAGTTGGCGCGGAACACTGCCTTTGCGTCGCCGGCTTGCACGGCTGCGTCGTGTCGTCGCTGAGCGTCGAGGATCGGCTGCAAGTCTTTCTTTGGCATCGGCAGCGCCATCTGAGCTGCCGCGGCGCGCTCGAGGATCGCGCGCACCGCGTAGATCTGCGTTACGTCGTCCACCGTTAGCTGCCGCACCGCCGCACCGCGGTTGCGCTTGCGTTCGACGAGGCCGAAGCGCTCGAGCTCCATGAACGCCTGCCGCAATACATGGCGCTTCGTACGCAGGCGATCGGCAAGGTCTTCTTCGACCAGTCGCGCGCCGGGCGCCAGGCGTCCAAGAACAATGTCTTCCTGCAGTACCGCGACCACTTGTTGCAGAGGGTCGATAAGCTCGGCGTCTTTCATACGGCCCGCAGAGGTTCGGCAAGCGCATACGCGTCTTCGACCAGCGCCAGCGTGTGCAGGTTGTCTTCGGGGCCGGTTTCGAACGGCGTGTCCGTTGCCAGCGCGGCAGCAAAATGCGCGATCGCCGCTGCGTAGCTATCGCCATAGCCGGCGGCAAGGTCAAGCGTGATCGACTCGTCGCGGCTGCCCTGTAGCCGTAGCACGTTGCCTTCGAGCAGTACCGTGCCTTTAGTGCCGACGATCTCGAGCCGATCTGTCGGTGTCGCCGGCGCCCCTGGAACGACGAGACTACTGTCGACCAACGCCCAATGGCGGTGTCCTTCCAACAGGATGACCGCGTGATCTTCGCCACGCACTTCAGCACAATGCCGGCCGGTGCGGGAAGCGATCACGCGCAACGGACCGAGAAGCCAGCGCAACACATCGAGATGATGAATCAGCACCTCACCGATCAGCAGTCGTTGGAGCTGCGCAAAAAACGGTTGACGTGTTAGCTGCGGAAAATTCCCTTCTTCGTTCGCAAGCAATCCAGAGGACCGCACCTGCATGGTCGCAGAGACCGGCTCGCCCAGCGCCCCTTCGTCAAGCCAGCGCTTGATCCGACGGTAGTGCGCACGAAAGCGCCAATTCTCGTGCACCATCAAGCGCACCTTGCCGTCGACAGCGCGGGCCAAGCTCTGTGCCTCAGCAAGACTGGGCGCTAGCGGCTTCTGACAAAGGATATGAACGCCTTTGGACGCGGCAGAAACGCACAGCGGAACGTGTACATCCATCGGCGCGGCGATGTCGATCGCATCGGGCTGGCTTGCGTCGAGCATTTCACCCGCATCGCGGAACACCGACGCAACGCCAAACTCGCGAGCGCGTGCCGCAGCCCGGTCTTCGTTCGGGTCGCAGATCGCGACCACCTCGGCATTCGGCACGCGCTTCCATCCGGCCAAATGCAATCCGCTTGCGAATCCGGCGCCAGCCATCGCGACACGCAGCGTGGATTTCATCGATTGGCGCTAAAACACACGGTTCTGCAGCGGCTCGCCGCGATAGAAGCGCTGCACATTTGAGAATAGCGCGCGCATCTTCGTTTGCAGCGCATCGCGCGTGCCGGCGGCGATATGCGGAGTCAACACGATATTTTTCAGATGCGACAACGGATGTCCGGCCAGCACCGGCTCGCTTTCAAAAACATCGAGGGCTGCCGCAGCCAAATGGCCCGACTTCAGTGCGCTTTCGAGCGCTGCCTCATCGATCAGCCCACCGCGCGCCGCGTTGATCAGATACGCGCCGCGCTTCATCTGCGCGATTTCCGCGGCGCCTATCAAGTGGCGCGTTTCCGCAGTCAACGGCAAGTGCAGTGTGATGATGTCGGCCTCCTGCAACACCTGTTCGAACGACTTGCGCTGCAGCCCGTTCACGGTCGATACGGCAGGATCGAAAAAAATTCCCTGCGCGCCAAAGGCACTTAGCCGCTGCGCGACCGCTTGCGCAATACGGCCCATACCGATGTAACCCACCGTTAGTCCACTGAGCTCGCGCGATATCGGGCGCAGGGCGTTGACGTGAAATCGTCCGTTCCGCAGCTCGTTGTCGGCAAACGGCAGCAGCTTCAGCGCCGCCAGCATTAGCAGAATGGTGTGCTCTGCTACACCGACGGTAGTGCCTTCCGGGGTTAGCGCCAGCGGAATTGCACGCCGCTTCAGCTCGATGTGATCGGTGGTGTCCTGCCACCCGACGCCCTGATGGTGCACGAGCTCGAGTCGCTGAGCGGCGTCGATCATCGGCTTGCGCAGCGGCGTTGCAGCGACGATCACGACTTCGCATTGACCGATCTTTTCGCGCCGCTCGTCGTCGCTGTTCTGGTCGAGTGTCACCAGTTCGAACTGCTCCGGTACCGCATCGCGGATGATCGAATACACCTCCGCCGGGGCATGCGACAGATACAGGATGCGCTTCATCAATCGAGATACAGCACGCCTTTCTCTGCAAGCAGCTGCTCGAACCCGGGCGGCAGCTTGGCGCCTTTCGCCACCAGCTCCTCCATCTTTACTTCCTTTGCCTTCACATCAGTAAGCGCATTGAGAACTCCCTCAAGCGCCTCGCGCGCGACCACGACAACACCGTCTTGATCGCCGATGACCACATCGCCGGAGTTGACCATCACACCTCCTACATAGATCGGTACCCCGATCTTTCCCGGGCCATCCTTATGCGGAGAATTCGGAGACAAGCCGCGCGCGAATACCGGAATGCCGACTGCGTTGAGCCCGTCGATATCGCGCACGAGTCCGTCGGTTACCAGTGCACAAATGCCCTGATTTTTCGCCATGCCGAGCAAGAGGTCACCAGCGACGCTGGCTTCCTCGTAATTGTCGGTCGCGACCAGCATCACGTCGCCGGGCTTTGCGTATTGAATCGCAGCGTACGGCGCTAAGTTGTCACGCGGGCGGCTCTGCACGGTCAGTGCAACGCCGCAGAACCGCATCGCGCGAGTCAGCGGACGCACCCGGTAATCGACAGCGCCGCGCCGTCCGTTCGCGTCGACCACCCAGCCGGTCGGCACTTCCCGCAAACGATTGACCAAGCCTTCGTCGGGGCGTGGAAAATGGCGGCGAATCATGAGGGCAGGGGCAGTAAGCATTGCGTCTGGCTTCCTAAGGGATTCGTTGGGTGGTGATCGGGTCGAACAAGTGCGCCGAGAGGAGATCGAACGTGAGCGGTACGCGGTCGCCCACCTTGGCCACAACACTGCGTGGCCCTCGTGCAAGCACGTCCTGCGCGAGGTCGGGTAAACGAAATCGCACGATTGTTTCGGCGCCGAGCGGCTCGACTGCAAGCACCTCGCCGTAGGTGTGCGCCGCACCGCCGTCGATACGAATGTCCTCCGGTCGAATACCGAGGATCACTTGTTCGGCATTGGCCTTGTTCGGAACGGGCAATCGCGCCTGTCCAACGACCAGGCCATGGCCGTTGAATCGTCCGGGCAATAGATTGGTGGGCGGGCTGCCAAGAAACGATGCGACGAACATATCGGCTGGATCGCGGTAAACATCGAGCGGGCTTCCGATCTGCACGACCTTGCCGCCGTTCATGATGCAGATGCGATCGCCCATTGTCATCGCCTCGACCTGGTCGTGCGTCACGTAGATCATTGTCGCGCCGAGCCGATGGTGCAGCTTGATTAACTCACCGCGCATTCCGACGCGCAGAGCAGCGTCGAGATTCGACAGCGGTTCGTCGAAAAGGAAAACCTTCGGATCGCGCACGATCGCGCGCCCGAGCGCAACGCGCTGCCGCTGTCCGCCCGACAAAGCGTGTGGTTTTCGCTTCAGCAGATCAGCCAGACCGAGCGTGGCCGCGACGTTTCGAACCCGCGTATCGATTTCGCCGGCCGCAACGTCGCGCCGGCGCAGGCCGAACGCAAGATTGTCGAGAACCGTCATATGCGGATACAGCGCGTAACTCTGGAACACCATCGCGATGTCGCGATCCTTGGCCGGGACATCGTTGACGCGCTTGCCATCGATCCACAGGTCTCCTGCGCTGATCGACTCGAGCCCGGCAATCATTCGCAACGTGGTCGACTTGCCGCAGCCCGAGGGCCCGAGCAACACCATGAACTCGCCATGCTCGACGTCGAGATTGACCGAGTCCACCGCAAGCAGATCGGAACCCGCGTAGCGCTTGGTCAAGTTCTTTAGAGCAACGGTAGCCACTACTTGATCGCCCCTGCCGTCATGCCTTGAATCAGTTTCTCCGAAAAAAACAGGTAAATCAGCACGACGGGAATGATGGCGATCATCAGTCCGGTCGCGATCATGCCGGTGTCCTCCAGCTGATCGCCCATGAAACGCTGGATGCCGAGCGGCAGGGTGCGGTTCGCGTCGTCGGTGATCAGCACCACCGCATACAAAAACTCGTTCCACAGCAAAATGGTGTTCAGGATCACGGTGGTCGCAATTGCCGGCATCGCGATCGGCAGGCTCACCTTCCAGAAGATGTGCCACTCGGGGTAGCCGTCGATGCGAGCCGCGTCGAACAGGTCGGCGGGAATGCGCGCGAAGAAGCTTTCGAGGATGTACACCGTCAGCGGCAACTGCACCGCGATGTACACGAGCGTCAGGCCGATCAGGCTGTTGTACAGCCCGTAGTCAACCAGGATCTGAAACAGCGCGATGATAGTGATCTGCGGCGGAAAAATAATCGCCGAAAAAATGATGAAGTACAAAAGCCGGTTAACACGAAACCGGTAGCGAGCAAAGCAATGCGCTGCCATCGCACCGACCACCGTCAGCACGATTACCGCCGACACCACCACCAGCAAGCTGTTCTCGAAATAGACGTTGTAGTTCGAGTTGAACCACGCCTGCGGAAACTTTTCCCAATGCAGCGTTTCGGGCCACGCGTAGTGATCGAGCGCGATTTCACTGGTCGTGCGCAGTGACAGCGTTGCAACCCACAGGAATGGTCCGGCTGCGAACGCCGTATATAAAGCGACGATGACGAACAGGAACGCTCGGGACATCAGTACTCGAGCCGATCGCGCTGCCGGAAAAGCCACGTCAGCGCCAGTACCGCGACAAGCACGATCACAAACCACACTGCTGCGATCGTCGACGGATAGCCCAGATCAAACGTGGTCCATTCAAACGCGCGCTTGTACGTGTACGTCGACGCTGTCTCGGTCGCCCACAGCGGGCCGCCCTTGGTAGTGATCCAGACCAGGTCGAAGATTTTCATCTTGCCGATGAACGACAGCACCAGCAGATTCAGCAGCGTCGGCTTGATCAGCGGAATGATGATGTGCCACAGCTTGGCGCCCCAGCCGCAATTGTCGAGCTCGGCCGCTTCGATCACTTCCGACGGCAGCGAATGCAGCGCCGCCAGCAGCACGACCATGTTGAAGCCGGTCCACATCCACGTCGTGACCAGGATCAAGGAGGGCAGTGCGATCTTCGGATCGCCGATCCACGCCTGCACCCAGCGCTCGAGACCGAGCCAGCGCAGGATCGCGTTGGCTGCTCCCCAGTCGTAGTTGTAGATCCAGACCCAGATGATGCCGACGACGATGTACGACATCAGCACCGGCGTGAACCACGCGACGCGAAAAAACCGCATGCCGGGAATTTTTGCGTACAGCGCCAGCGCAAGCAGCAGCGCGATGGTGATCTCGGCCAGTGGCGAGGCGCACGCCCAGATGAAAGTGTTGCCCACCGCCCGCCAGAAAATATCGTCCTGCGCGAGCGCTGTGTAATTGCTGAGACCGACGAACTCGTCGCTCCTCGGCAGCACTTTGTGAAAGCTATTCCACAGCGTGCGAAAAACCGGATACGCCGTTAGCGCTGTGTAGATCGTGAAGGCGGGCAGCAGGAACGCGATGATCGCGCCCCACGGCTGCCGCTCTTGCGAAAGCAAAGGAAGAGCGCGAGCGGGTGCTGCGCTCTTCATCACGCTGCTGCTCAATGGTTAATTGCCGCTTACTTGCTCACTTGCCATAAGCAGCGTTCATTTGCTTGACCGCGTCTTCAACGCTGATGCTTCCCGCCGGAAACGCGTTGTTGAAGATTTGCGTGAAAACTTCCTTCGGCTTGCCCTGCATGACTTGAGACGGCGCTCCAAAGTAGTACTTGCTGCCTTCGCCAGTTGCCTGCAGCTCACGGAAGTAGCCGGCGTACGGTCCACCGACCTTGGCATAGTCAGCCTTGATGCCGGTTTGCACCAGTACATTCTCGAGCCAGCGATTGGCGACGTCGGGCGCTGCCATGGAATTCAGAAATGCAATTGCTTCCTTCGGGTGCTTGGTCGCCGCGTTTGCGACGTAGCTTCCCTGCACCGAAAGTGTCCTGCACTCATTGCACGCTGCACCCGGAACCGCCGGAAATTTCATGATGCCGAGCGGGAAATTGGCTGGCTGCCCACCTTTGTCGGGCGGATTGAACGCGCGCGACGTGTACCAGCTGCCGTTCAGAAACATCACCGCGCCCGGGTTCGTATGAAAGTACGTGTGCGCCTCACCGAGCTTCAGCGTCGTAAACGTCGTCGGCAGCAAACCTGCCTCGGTCCACGAGCGGATCATTCTTAGCGTGTCGACCACCCGTGGATCGCTCCACGACAGTTTCCCCTTCAACAGGTTGTCGTACTCCTGCGTCCCTAATTTCTTCAGTAAGGCTTCCTGCACCAGATACGCGCCCGGGAAGGGGCGATCGCCGACGCCGAGCGACATGGGTGTGACATTCTTACTGCGCGCCTTTTTCGAAAGGTCCAGCATCGCGGCAGAATCCAGCTGCAAACTCGGTGGAACCTTGATTCCGAGATCGGCCATCAGCTTCTTGTTGTAGTAGATCTCGACCGTCGACGCTTCCAGCGGCAGGCCGTACGGCTTGCCCTTGTACGACCAGATCTCTTTAGCCCACGGTTCGATTGCTGACCAATTCAGTGGGGACAGATCGAGCAGCAACGCGTTCTCCATGTACTCGACCTGATCGGGTTCCGCGTAGAAGATGTCAGGAGCAGTGCCGGCGCGCAGTGCGGTTTTGAGTGCCGCATATAGCGCTGTCTTCTCGTACCACGACGCTTCAATCTTGACGCCCGGGTTTGCGGCTTCGAAGCGCTTAATCGCATCTTCGACGAAATCGCGCTTGATCTTCTCGGCCGCCCAGTGGCTCCACAGCGTCAGCTTGACCTGCGCGAGCGCGGTCGATGCGAACGCGAGCAGCAGCAATGAAAAAATGATTTTTAGAATCCGCATGTCTCCTCCTGTCTTACTTAAGTCGCGTTAGTCGACCTTGGCGCCTGAATCCTTGATGATCTTGGTCCACTTCGTAAGCTCTGTGCGCTGAAACGCTGCGAGCTCGTCGGGTGTGCTGGCTTTGATGTCGACACCGATCGCTGCGAGTCGCTGCTGCATATCCGGCTGCGAAAGCACACGGCGCATGTCGCCGGCGATCTTCTCGACGATCGCGCTCGGCGTCCCGGCCGGCGCGAAGAAGGCGAACCACGTGGACAGGTCGAATCCCGGCAGACCCGATTCGGCCATCGTCGGCAGCTCTGGCGCAAGCGGCGAGCGTGCCGCTGTGCTGACCGCCAAGCCGCGCAGCTTTCCTGCTTTTATGTGCGGTAGCGCAGTCGGCAGATTGTCAAACATCACGTCGACCTGTCCGCCGAGTAGATCGGCAAGCGCCGGCCCGGCGCCGCGGTATGGAAGGTGCAACATGTAAGTGCTGCTCATGCTCTTCATCAGCTCGGCGGTCAGATGCTGCGACGTTCCATTGCCGCCGGAG
>DATLMT010000226.1:0-2338 GCA_035537135.1 Burkholderiaceae bacterium
TCTGGTCGGTGCAGGGCAAACCGGCGAGGTCGCCATTCACCGCCGCGACATTCACGGCGACGCTGATCCGATCTTCTTTCTCGAGTACTGGCGCAATCCGGATGCAACGCGTAACAAGTTCAGCGGCGACTGGTGCCGCACGGGTGATCTTGCCAGTGTCGATGGCGACGGCTATATGTGGTACCAGGGCCGCGCGGACGACATGTTCAAGGCCGCCGGGTATCGCATCGGCCCGAGCGAAATCGAGAACTGCCTGGTCAACCATCCCGCCGTAGCAAATGCGGCGGTGGTGCCAAAGCCCGATACCGAGCGCGGCGCGCTGGTCAAGGCATTCGTTGTGCTCGCCGTGGGCTACAGCCCATCGTCAGCGTTGGTAGAAGAATTGCAGCTATACGTGCGCGGCAAGCTGGCCCCGTACGAGTACCCGAAAGAAATCGAGTTCATCAGCGAGCTGCCGATGACGACGACCGGGAAAGTGCAGCGGAAGGTCTTGCGCGAAATGGAACGTGAGCGCGCGCGGAAGATTTCTTAGGCTATTCGCTTTTGGTATTGCGATTTTTGCGAACCGGAATGATGCGGCCGTCGCGCGTCATACGCGGACGATACTGCGCGTTGGCAATGGCGGCTTCCAGCACGCGCGCGCGTTCATCATTTGCGACCGAGTCAATCAGTCGTGTTACGTACGCCGAGGGGATGTCTTTATAGCGGCGGCGATCCAGTTGCACCGGCACTTCACGCCACCCGCGGTCGAGCAGCCAGCGCCATAGCTGATCGCTCATCCCGGAGCGGACGGTCATCCGGATGTCGGCGCAAAACAGCTTGGTGCCGAACGGAGGCTTGCTGCTCTCTGATGGCACCGTCCGTTCGCAGCGAATTTTGAACAGCGTGCGAACCTGGTCGCGAACGTGCGCGACAAAATCGAGCTCCAAGATACAACCTCCGGCTGATGGCCGACTTTAGCCTCGGTTGTACCGCGCCGGATCCCAAGAATCAGTTAGAGGAAACGTTGATTTTTTCTAGGATACGGCTGCGCGCTCGGCGGTCTTGGTCGACGGCCTGCGTGTGGCTTGGCGGATGGCATTCGTCAAGACCCGCTCGCGCTCGTCCGGCTGCGCATCGAACAGCTTGGTCACGAGTGTCGTGGCGAGCGGTTTTAGCCGTAAGCGATTCTCACCCGGTGCCAGCTCGCGCCACCCGAGACTGACGAGCCAGAGCCACAAATCATCGCTTAATCCCGCTTGTACAGACATCCGCAGACCGGAGCAGCAGATCGTGGCGCCGATGGCCGGCTTGTGCGTTGCCCGCAGCAGCAACGCCTGCTTTTTCTTCCACAGTAATTCACCAACGGGTGCGTACAACAACGTTGCCCAATTCATGGTGCCTCCCAGATGACACACACTGTATCGGCGCCGGCGCGGCGATTCGATACCTCTTGAGAGCGATCGCGGTCATGGCCTAATCCGGTACTCAAGCATCAAGTTAGTGGCGACTATTCGTGCCCCGCGCGGCTAAAACGATCGCGCCGCTAAACTCAACGCATGACCATCTATCAATTGGGCGATCGGGTCCCGCAGATCGATCCGAGCGCTTACGTATTCGACACCGCGACGCTGATCGGCACCGTTATCCTCGGCGCCCGCGTCAGCATCTGGCCCTACGCGACGCTGCGCGGCGACAATGAGCCCATCAAGATCGGCGATGAAAGCAACGTGCAGGAATGTTCGGTACTGCATGCCGACCCGGGATTCCCGCTGACGATCGGCCGCAGAGTGACCGTCGGCCACCAGGTGATGCTGCACGGCTGCACCATCGGCGATGGCAGCTTGATTGGGATCCAGGCCATCGTGCTCAATAGCGCCGTGATCGGGCGCAACTGCCTCATCGGCGCCGGTGCACTTGTCACCGAAGGCAAACAGATTCCCGACGGTTCACTGGTGATCGGCTCACCGGCCAAAGTGATTCGTCAGCTCGAGCCTGACCATATCGAGCGCATCAGGCGCGACGCTGAGAGCTACGTACAGCGCGCGGTTGCGTATCGGCGCGATTTGAAGCGCATCAGCTGAGTTGGCCGATGTCAGACCGACTCATAAAGTTCGCGTTTACAGGGGCGCGCGTGAGTGGACAGCTGGTCCAGCTCGGAACCGCATGGCGTGACACGATCTCACACCGTCAAGATCCACCACCGGTGGTGGCCGTGCTCGGCGAGATGGTCGCGGCGGCTGCGCTGCTTGCGACCAATATCAAGTTCAATGGTGCGCTGGTGATGCAGGTTTACGGCGATGGTCCTTTGCAATTACTCGTCGTCGAGTGTCAGCCCGATTTGGCACTGCGCGCCACT
>DATLMT010000227.1:0-3572 GCA_035537135.1 Burkholderiaceae bacterium
AGGTTGTGACCGATCGCCTCGGACTGGCCGCGCTCCTCGGCGTCGATACCGGGATAAGCGCCGGGCGTATCGACAAATGTGAACAGCGGCAAGCCGAATTTCTCCGCGAGCTTCATCAAACGCAAAGCCTTGCGATAGCCCTCGGGCTTGCTCATGCCAAAGTTACGAAGCGCGCGTTCCTTGGTATCACGTCCCTTCTGGTGGCCAAGCACCATGACCGCCTGTCCATTGAAGCGGGCGACGCCGCCAACTATCGACAGGTCGTCAAAGAATGACCGGTCACCGTGCAGCTCATGAAAGTCGGTGAAAATGTCATTGACATAGTCGAGCGTATAGGGACGCTGCGGGTGGCGAGCGAGCTGCGACACTTGCCACGGCGACAGCTTGGCGTAGATCTCCTTCAGCAGCCCCTGGCTTTTTTCCTGCAGCCGGTCGATCTCTTCCGAGATGTCGACGGCGGAATCGTCCTGCACGAAGCGAAGCTCATCGATCTTCGCCTCAAGTTCGGCGATCGGTTGCTCAAAATCCAGAAACGCCGTTTTTGCCACGCTAATTCGCCATTGTTATTGCTTTTCTTAATACGTCACTGGAATCGGATCAAGACTACGCCACAGATACCAAGTCGCCACGCTACGCCACGGCACCCACTGTTCGGCAATCTGGCCCACTCGTGCTCGCCCCTCGCGGCCGAACGCTGACGCCCCGTCAAGATAATTGACACTGACCGCTTTGAGCAAGCCTAAATCATCCAGCGGCAGCACATTCGGCCGCAGCAGGTTGAAGATAAGGAACATCTCGGCGGTCCAGCGGCCGATGCCGCGGATGTCTACAAGCTCGGCGATGATCGCTTCGTCATCCTGCTCGCCGAAGCGTGACGGATCGACCTTGCCGCTGACAAAGTGCGCGGCGAGATCGCGTATGTATTCGACTTTGCGGTCCGACAATCCGCACTGGCGCAGAGTTGTCGCGCGGCGCCGCAGGATTGACTTCGGCGATGTTTCGCCGCAAGCGGTGCAGAAGCGGCGCCAGACGGCATCGGCGGCCTTCGTCGAAATCTGCTGACCGACAATCGCGCGCGCGAGCGTAACGAACGCGTCGCCGCGCGACTGCAGCTTGACGCGTGGATGCGCGGCGATAATGGACGCCATTGTCCTGTCCTTCGCGGCGAGCGCACGTTTTGCTCGCAGCCAGTATGTCGGCGACACCCCGGGTACTTGAACCGGGAGTGGAGCCGGCGCAGCTACCGGCGCCGCCACGTTGTTCCGCTAGGCCCGTCTTCGAGCACGATTCCCCTGTCGAGCAGCGTCTTGCGCACGCGATCGGCTTCGTCGAACTTTTTCTCCTTTTTGGCGGTCGCGCGTACCGAGATCAGCAGCTCGATCCCGGCCGTGTCGTCGTCCGACCCGCGCAGGAATTGCGCCGGATCCTGCTGCAACAGCCCGAGCGTGCCGCCCAGTGCGCGCAGTTGGCCTGCTAGGCGCGCGGATTTGTTTCGATTGATTTCGCCGGCCAGATCGAACAGCGCGGCCAGCGCTATCGGCGTATTGAAATCGTCATTCATTGCTTCCTGAAAACGGCGTGCGTGTGCCTCGTTCCAGTCGAGCGGCAGCCCGTCGGCTTCGGCGTCGCGCAGCGCGGTATAAAGGCGGCTCAACGCGGTGCGCGCCTCGACGATCAGCGCTTCGGTAAACGCAATCTGGCTGCGATAGTGCGGGCGCAACAGAAAAAAGCGCAGCACTTCGGCGTCGTACTTTTTCAGCGCGTCGCGAATCGTCATCATGTTGCCAAGCGATTTCGACATTTTCTCGTCGCCTACGCGCAGCGCGCCGCAATGCATCCAGACGTTGGCGAGTGGCACACCGTGCGCGCCTTCGCTCTGCGCAATTTCATTCTCGTGATGCGGGAAGATCAGATCAGGCCCACCACCGTGGATATCGAACGTCTTGCCCAGCGTCTCGCACGCCATCGCCGAGCACTCAATGTGCCACCCGGGCCTGCCGGAGCCCCAGCGCGAAGGCCACGACGGCTCGGCCGGCTTTGCACGCTTCCACAGCACGAAGTCGAGCGGATCACGCTTGCTGCGCTCGACTGCGACGCGCTCGCCGGCGCGCAAATCATCAAGCGACTTTCCGGAAAGTTTTCCGTATCCGGAAAACTTCCGTACGGCGAAGTTGACGTCGCCTCCATCAGCGCCATCGGCTTGGTATGCAAGCTCCTTTTGCTCAAGCGTCTCAATCAGTCCCAGCATCTGCGGCACGTATTCAGTCGCACGCGGTTCCGAATCGGGCGCGGCCAATCCAAGCGCTGCGAAGTCATCGTTCATGTAGCGAATGAACCGGTCGGTGACCTCGCCGACCGTCTCTCCGTTTTCAGCGGCGCGTCTGATGATCTTGTCTTCGATGTCGGTAATGTTGCGCACATAGGTCACGTCGAGTCCGAGCACTCGCATCCAGCGCTGCGCCATATCCATTGCCATAAACAGGCGTGCGTGCCCCAGATGGCAGTAGTCGTAAACGGTCATTCCGCACACGTACAGTCCCACACGGCCGGGGACGATCGGCTGCAGGGGATGTTTGCTGCGTGACAGCGTGTTGTAGATCTCGAGCGGCACTCTTGGCTCCGACGTCTTTCGATTCGGCGGTTGTAGAATCGCGCGCAGTGTAGCGAGCAGTCGTGCATTCGAGCACCGCTCGCATGCCGCTTTCAATGGCCAACGTCTCCTTCCTCTTCGTCGTGGGTATCGCAATCGGGTGCTGTACCGCCGCGCACGCGCAGCCGGTGCCGCCGCCGGTGGTCGGCGACATTTCGGTCGATCCAAAGGAAGCTGCACCCTTGGAAGAAGTGCGCAAGCTAATCGCAGCGGGGCGCAGCAAGCAGGCACTGGCGTTCGCCGACGAGCATCTCGCCAAAAACCCGCGCAACGCTCAGATGCGCTTCATGCGTGGCGTAATTTTGTCGGACATGAACGACAACGACCGCGCGCGCGCCGCATTTCAGCAGCTCACTGAAGACTTTCCCGAACTTCCCGAGCCTTACAACAATCTCGCGGTGTTATATGCGGCCGACGGGCAGCTCGAACGCGCGCGTGCCGCACTCGAGCTGGCATTGCTCGCGCGCCCCGACTACGCAACTGCGCATGAAAACATGGGCGACGTGTATTTACAGATGGCGGCTGACGCGTATCAGCGCGCGTCGACACTGCAACCAACCAATCGTGCGGTGTCAAACAAGCTCGCGCTCACGCGTGAGATGGTCACGAAGGCGCGCACACCGCGCTGAACAATTAATGAGGGAGCAATGAAGCGTAGACAGTTACTGGCATCCACCCTTGCTTTCACCGTATTTTCCACCGCCGCGCAAACACCAGCACCGCGGGTGGCGTTCGAAACGAGCGAAGGAAAGATCGTCGTCGAGCTTGCGCCGCAGGCTGCGCCGAAAACGGTCGAGAATTTCCTGACGTATGTAAAGGCCGGCCACTACGACGGCACCGTGTTCCACCGTGTGATCCCAGGGTTCATGATCCAGGGCGGCGGCTTCACCGCCGACATGAAAGAAAAACCCACGCGCACCAC
>DATLMT010000228.1:0-3545 GCA_035537135.1 Burkholderiaceae bacterium
TCGGTCACAACCTGTACGAAATGTCGCAGTTGAAGGTCCCGGTGATCACGACGATCATCGGCGAAGGCGGATCGGGCGGTGCTCTTGCAATCGCGGTCGGCGATACCGTCCTGATGCTGCAGTACGCGACCTACTCGGTGATTTCGCCCGAAGGCTGTGCGTCGATTCTGTGGAAGAGCGCGGACAAAGCGCCTGATGCGGCCGAAGCGCTCGGGCTCACTGCGCACCGGTTGAAAGCCCTCGGCGTGATCGACAAGATCATTGCAGAGCCGCTTGGCGGCGCGCATCGCGACCCTACACAGATGGCCGTGATGCTGAAGCGCGCGCTGGCCGACAGCCTGCGTCAATTTCAGGGAATGAAGACTAAAGACCTGCTGGCGGCACGCCATGCGCGGCTGTTGGCATATGGCAAGTTCAAGAGCACGGTCGAAGAAAGCTGATCCGCTCGAGCAGCGGTTGCTCGATGTTGTCAGCGCTTCGGTGTCGCATGCAGTGTCCCGGGTGCACGACGCTGCTGCAAAAACGGCTGAGCCGCTGAAGCGGCAGCCGCAGGCGCCTGCCCGCGCGACTGCAACAGTCGCACTGGCATTAAGTGGCGGGCGTGATTCGATGGCACTGCTCGATTTGCTGGCGCGGCTGGCGGCAACGCGCGGCACCGGCGTACGGCGCATGATCGCGATTCACGTGCATCACGGCTTGAGCCGCAATGCCGACGCGTGGCTTGCGCACTGCGAATCCGAATGCGCGCGCTTCGGCGTGCCTTTGATCGCTCGACACGTCGAGGTAAAACGGCGCGGGCGCGGACTGGAAGCCGCCGCGCGCGAAGCGCGGTATGGCGCACTCGCCGAAGCCGCGCGCGAGGCCCGCGCGAGCATCGTGATGACGGCGCACCATCGCGACGATCGGCTCGAGACGTTTTTGTTGCAATGGATGCGCGGCGCCGGCCCTGACGGCCTTGCTGCGTTTCCGGCCGCGCGAGTATTCAGCGGCGACCTGCAGCTGGTGCGTCCGCTGCTGGACGTCGCTCGTGCCGACATTGACCGCTATGTTGAAAAGCGCGCACTGCCGTACGTCGAAGATGACAGCAACGACGACGTTGCCCTGATGCGGAACGCGGTGCGGCGCGACGTTCTGCCGCGACTCGATGCGCTGCGCCCCGGGTTTCGGTCCGCAGCTGCGCGTTCGGTCGATCTGGTGGCGGAAGCTGCCGAGGCGATGCGCTCGGTTGCGGCTAACGATTACGCGGCGTGCTCCGACGATGCTCCGGAGGGCATGCTGTGGCTCGACCGTCTTGCCGCCTTGCCCGCGGCCCGGCAAACGGGCGTGCTGCGCGCCTGGTTGGCAGATCAGCATATCGGGGCACCGAGCCGTGCGCGCTTGCTCGAAGTGCTGGACCAGGCGCGCAACGCACGCAGCGATGCGCGGCTGTTGGTGCGGCTCGGTACCCATGAAGTGCGCCGCTATCGAGGGTTGCTGCTGCTGAAGCCGGCCGACGATGCAAGCCGCGATTCATACGCGGTGCAGTGGCGTGGCGAAGACGAAGTACCGCTACCGAGCTGGGGTGGCGTGCTCAGGTTCAGCACGGTAGACGGTGAAGGCTTTGACCCTGAATGGCTGCGTGCGGAGCCGCTACAAGTGAAGCCGCGTGGCGGCGGAGAGCGATTCAAGCCGTACCCTTCGCGTCCGTCGAAAACATTGAAGCGCTTGTTCCAGGACGCAGGCATCCCTGAGTTTGAGCGCGGCCGTTTGCCGCTGCTTTGGCGCGACGATCAGCTGATTTTCGTCGCCGGGCTCGGCGCCGACGTGCGTTTTACCGATCGCAACGGCGAACGTATCGCGATCGAGTGGGAACCCGATGCTTCGCTGCTCGAGCGCGATTCGTAGAATAGGCAGGCATGGCGCTCATCGTTCACAAATACGGCGGCACGTCGGTAGGTTCGGTTGAGCGCATCGCCGACGTCGCGCATCGCCTTGAAAAATGGCACGGGGCGGGGCATCAGTTGGTCGTGGTCGTATCGGCGATGAGCGGCGAAACGAACCGGCTGATCAATCTTGCGAAGAAAGTGCAGCAGAGCCCCGATGCGCGCGAGCTTGACGTCGTGGCGTCGACGGGCGAGCAGGTCACCGTCGGCCTGCTCGCGATGGCGCTGATCGAACGCGGACTGAAGGCCAAGAGCTACACGGGGCCACAAGTGCATGTGCTGACGGATAGCGCGTTCAACAAGGCGCGAATCCTGAACATCGACGAGAAAAAGATTCGCGCTGATCTTGAAAGCGGAACGATCGTGGTGGTCGCCGGTTTTCAGGGCGTCGACGAACACGGCAACATCACCACGCTCGGCCGCGGTGGCTCCGATACGTCGGCAGTCGCGCTCGCTGCCGCACTGAAGGCGCAAGAGTGTTTGATATTCACCGATGTCGACGGGGTTTATACGACCGACCCCCGCATCGTTCCGGAAGCGCAGCGACTGCACAGAATTACCTTCGAAGAGATGCTCGAAATGGCGAGTCTCGGGTCGAAAGTGCTGCAGCTGAGATCGGTCGAGTTCGCCGGCAAGTACAAAGTGCCGCTGCGCGTGCTGTCGAGCATGACAGCCGCCGACATGCCGCTGGAAGAAGAAGCCGCGTCCGGCACGCTGATCACTTTCGAGGAAGCCCAGATGGAAAAAGCCGTCATCTCAGGCGTCGCGTTCGCGCGCGACGAAGCGAAGATCACGCTGACGCGCGTACCCGACCGCCCGGGCATTGCCTATCAAATTCTCGGGCCGATTGCCGAAGCCAATGTCGATGTGGACATGATCGTGCAGAACATCAGCGTCGACGGCACGACGGATTTTTCTTTCACCGTTCATCGCAACGAGTACGACAAAGCGATCGGCGTGCTTGAAAGCAAGGTGATGGATCACATTGGCGCCAAGCAAATCGTCGGCGATCCCAAGATTGCGAAGGTTTCGATCGTGGGTATCGGGATGCGATCGCATGTCGGCATCGCAAGTTTGATGTTCCGCACACTGGCCGAGGAGGGCATCAATATGCAGATGATCTCGACCAGTGAAATCAAGATCTCGGTCGTGGTCGAAGATAAATACATGGAGCTTGCGGTGCGCGCTCTGCACAAGGCCTTCGGCCTGGAGCAGGTCGCTGCTTAACTTCGTTGCTGGGGATTGGGGCAGCGACTAAACTGCACGCCTCGCAAGATTCAGATCCCGGAGGCGTGGCCGAGTGGTCGAAGGCACTCCCCTGCTAAGGGAGCATGCGCGCAAAAACGTGCATCGACGGTTCGAATCCGTCCGCCTCCGCCAGCTCAGGCACATCATTTGCGTTTGACACGCGATGGCAGATAGCCTGGAAAAATATTGGACCAAGCGCAACTTCGGGATTACTTCTGAGCCGAAGGGCGTCGTCACGAAACCAGGTAAAGCGCTCAGCTTCGTTATCCAGAAACATGCGGCGCGGCGGCTGCACTACGATTTTCGGCTCGAGCTTGATGGCACACTGAAAAGCTGGGCTGTGCCTAAAGGGCCAAGCCTTGACCCCGCGGATAA
>DATLMT010000229.1:0-4757 GCA_035537135.1 Burkholderiaceae bacterium
GAACTGCGTAAAACTCGGCCGCGAAGCAGAAGGCCTAGATTTTCCCCCGGTTCCAGGGGACTTGGGCAAGCGGCTATGGGAAAACGTTTCAAAGGAAGCTTGGGCAGGCTGGCTGAAGCATCAAACGATGCTCGTGAATGAGAACCGGCTGAATCTCGCTGACACGCGTGCACGAAAGTATCTGCTGACGCAGATGGAAAAGCACTTCTTCGGCGAAGGGGCGGATGTCGCGCAGGGATATGTGCCGCCGAGCTAGCCGGAGAAGGCTCGTACCGCAACGCTCTTATCTGTTGATCTTCTCTAACTGATAAAACAGCGCGGTATCAAACGGTGCCCAAGCGGCCGTTCTCACTCCGGCGTCGCTCAGCGCCTTACGCACCCATTCGTTGCACGTGAACCAAAACTTGTAGCCGACGCTTGAATCGTAAAAGGCGTCGGTCGAAAAGTAGCCGGGCAGGCTCGTGCGATGCGGGCGTCCGGCTGCGTCGCGCTCGAACGAAGCTCGGATGAAAGCAACTAGCCGCGCGTACTGCTCGGCATTGATCTTGACTTCGCGCGCTTTGTACATGCGCGGCGATTCGATGTACTCGACATGCATCGCGCCCGGGCCAATACCGCTGAGTGCTTTTAACGCTGTCGTTGGTCTTAAATCGGCCCAGGTCGGAGTGCTCGCAAAGAATCCGCGATCGCCCCAGCCGAATGCGACCCACTTCAGTGGCTCGGAAAGCGAGCGCATGTGGGCGGGAGGGTGATCAATGCTCCAGTCGATGCTGCCGGCGCGGGTCGGCAGGATCAACTCGGCGTGCACACCGTTTGTACGCAGATAAATCGGTACACCATCCGGTGTTTCCGTGAACGCCGCGTTGACGGGAAACGCTCCCAGCGCGATCGCTGCCGTTACGTACGTTGCAGCGATCACAATCAGTGCCGCGACAATCCAACCGATGCTGCCAAAAAGCGCGGCGAACACTGAGCGTCGGCGGTAGCGCCTCAGTCCCGCTGCCATCAATTTTTTGTGCGCGCGGCAGGTCGTCGCGATTCGATGACGCCGCCTGCCGTTCCCAGTAGAAGAACATCAGCGCCCCGTGAGGCGAACAACCCATTGGTGACGACACCCGCAATGCAGTCGATGACTTGCTCTAGCGCGCGCGCGTCGGAGATGTCCGGCTCGTGCACATCGATGATGGTGTTGCCGTTATCAGTCGTGAATCCCGATCGCACTTTGGGTACGCCGTACGCGGCAAGCTGGCGCATCACATATGCGCACGCAATCGGAATCACTTCGACCGGCAACGGAAATCCGCCGAGCCTCTCCACTTTCTTGCTTTCATCGGCAATGCACACGAACGTCTGCGCTACGGCAGCGACGATCTTCTCGCGCGTAAGCGCACCTCCGCCGCCCTTGATCATGGAAAATTCGCGGTCAATTTGATCGGCGCCATCGATATACACCGATAGCGATTCGACATCGTTCAGATCGAACAGGCGAATTCCATGGTGCGCAAGCCGTATGGAGCTGCGCTCCGAACTTGCGACCGCCCCCATGATTCGATCTTTCTGCGCACCAAGCTCGTCGATGAAGCAGTCGGCTGTCGAGCCGGTGCCTACGCCGATGATTTCGCCATCTCTGACGAAGCGAATCGCGGCTTGTGCAACCGATCGCTTTAGTTGGTCTTGCGTTGCCATGCTGCCCCCACCGCCGGAATGATACGGCGCGGGCGCAGACGAAGATTTAGTGCACGGGCGTGCGCGCGGCGGCGGACTGCACGATCCAGAACGCGCGGGGCCGATGCTCGCAGTAGCTGCGCATTTTCTGATCCGCGAACCGAACCACGCGCGGGCGCAGCGCCAGGTTGGTCGTCACCAGCTGGGGCGAATTGTCCTCGCTCTCCACGATATAGCCGTGGCCATACGGCTTCATCACGACATTGCCGCTGATCCGCACATGGCGCGAACCGACAGTGACGATTCCGCGCTGGTAGGACTGATGAATCAAGCAGCCGATTACCGAGCTGTCAGCCGCATCGCCGCTGTCATGCCAATGCAGCGGATAGCGGCCCGGGCGATTGAATTGCCCCATGCGGCGAAATTCGACCCCCGAAAAACGTCCGATCGAATGGCGTGCGTCGTCGGCGGCCCCGCCAATCATGCAATACGCGCCAACACTGTTGCGCTCAGAATCTGCACAGCCTTCGATCACGATGTTGCGCGACAAGAGCACGACCTTACCAACCGAGCCCGGCAATACGTGCCGCAACGGGGCATGCTTGCCGTGGTGGCGATGCCACACGGGCTTTGCGAGGTGTACGGTCATGCAGTCGGTGCCGACGTGATCGATTGTTCGCTCTTCTAGCAGGCAATGGTCAGCACCAGAGGCAATCGCCACGCGCTCACCGACCCGCCAATCGACCGGTTGCGCCAGGCGCAGCGTGTCGTGGCCGGGCGCAGTGCTGTTGCCTAACGGTACCCACGACGTGCGCGCTTCGCCATGCAACTCGATCATGCCGCCATTTAAAGCCGCGAGAAACTTGCTGCCCAACTTGGGATGCGCGGATGCGCTCTGTTGAGAAACGCGCGAACACAACGTGATGTTCAGCTGCTCTTTAAATGGCTGCTCAGCGCTGCCCGCGATCAAAGCACCGGTGCCCTCCACCAGAATCCATTCGGCGCCGATCGAGATGTCGCGCCGCTCGACGATTGCAGCGCCCTTGATATGAAGTGAGCCTACATCGATGTCCTGGTCGATGATCAGCGTGCGGCCGACGTCGACCGTGACTGATTCGCCGCAAACCGGAATCTTGCCGCCCCACGTGTCCGGATCAGACCAGCGCATCGCGCCGCTGGGATACTCATCGGCAGCGACCGCTTCGGGCGCAGCACCTGCCGCGAGAAATTCAAGAAAGCCCATTGCCCGATGACTTGATCTACGAAAATATACGGAGGCTCCAAGGGTACGGCTTGCACATTACAAATCAATCGCGCCGCACGCATCCGGACGGACGAAGCAGTCCGTCGATTGAAGCCTACCTGCGTTGCGGCGGCAAGTCGGTACACGTGCCGTGCGCTACTTCGGCTGCCATACCGATCGATTCGCCGAGTGTGGGGTGCGGATGAATCGTCTTGCCAATGTCCACCGCGTCGGCGCCCATCTCGATCGCCAGCGCCACCTCGCTGATCAGATCGCCGGCATGAGTGCCGACGATCCCGCCGCCGATAATGCGATGAGACGATTCGTCGAAAATCAGCTTTGTGAATCCTTCATCGCGGCCGTTGGCGATCGCACGCCCGCTCGCCTGCCACGGAAACTTGCCCACCTTGACTTTAATGCCCTGCGCTTTGGCTTCTTCTTCGGTGACACCAGCCCACGCGATTTCAGGATCTGTGTACGCCACCGACGGAATCACGCGCGCGTCAAAGTGGCTCCTTTCTCCGGCCGCCGCTTCTGCTGCAACGTGTCCTTCGTGCACTGCCTTGTGCGCCAGCATTGGATTGCCGACGATGTCGCCAATCGCGAAGATGTGCGGCACATTGGTGCGCATTTGTCGATCAACCTCGATAAAGCCGCGGTCACTGACTGTGATGCCCGCTTTATCTGCGCCGATCATCTTGCCGTTCGGCACACGTCCGACGCTTAGCAATACCAGGTCGTAAAGCTGAGGTTGCGAGGGCGCGTGCTCGCCTTCAAACGTAACAAGGATGCCGTCCGGCTTCGCCTCGACGCCGGCGCTTCGCGTCTTCAGCATCAATTTGTCAAAACGCTTGTCGTTGAACTTTTGCCAGACTTTGACCAAGTCTCGATCGGCACCGGTCATCAGGCCGTCGAGCATTTCAACGACTTCGATGCGCGCACCCAGAGTCGAGTACACCGTGGCCATCTCGAGTCCAATGATCCCGCCGCCGATCACCAGCATGCGCTTTGGCACCGCTTTCAGCTCAAGCGCGCCAGTCGAATCAACGATGCGCGGATCGTCAGGAATGAATGGGAGTTTCACAGACTGCGAGCCCGCAGCGACGATCGCTTTCGCAAAACGCACGACCTTTTTCTCACCGCCGGTATCGCGCCCGTCGCCGGTAGTTGTGTCGACCTGCAGCCGATGCGGGCCGACGAACGTGCCCACGCCGCGCAGCACCGTCACCTTGCGCGCCTTGGCCATCGTATTGAGACCACCAGTAAGCTTGCCGACCACCTTCGATTTATGGGCACGGAGTTTGTCGAGATCGAGCGATGGCTTCCCGAAATCGACCCCGATGTCCGCAAAGTGCGAAGCTTCATCCATCACCGCTGCAACATGCAGCAACGCCTTCGACGGAATGCAACCGACGTTTAGACATACGCCGCCAAGCGTTCCATAGCGCTCGACGAGCACCGTCTTTTTGCCGAGGTCGGCCGAGCGAAACGCAGCGGAGTAGCCCCCAGGGCCAGCGCCGAGCACCAATACATCGCAGTCGATGTCGGGCTGATCGGCATCCGGGACAATTCCCGCCGGCGCTGCAGTCGCCGTGACCGTCGCAGATTTGGCCGGCGCAAATGCAGGTGTTGAAGCGGGGGCCGGGGCATCTGGCTCAGCAGCCGGCGAAACTTCGAGCGACAACACCGCAGTGCCCTTCGACACCTTGTCACCGAGCTTGACCCGCAGCTCCTTGACGACGCCCGCTGCCGACGATGGGATCTCCATTGACGCCTTGTCGCTTTCGACCGTGATCAGCGACTGCTCCTTGGCGATCGTGTCGCCGGGCTTGACCAAAAGCTCGATGAC
>DATLMT010000230.1:0-13506 GCA_035537135.1 Burkholderiaceae bacterium
AGCTGTTAAACGAGGGACGCACCGACCTGCTGCGTGGGTTCGTTTCCAATCGCACGCGCAGAAAATTCTCGGCGTATCTGATCAAGAAGCCTGACGGCACCACCGGGTTTGAATTTGAACCCCGGCCCGTGAAAGACGCTAGCGCGGCCAAGCGTGTCACTTCACCGGTCAATGGAGAAGCGGTCGAGCCACCTTTGGCCAAGCCCGTCAAGAAAACGCATTCGCGGCCTGCGGTGGTCGATGGGACCCCGGCAGTGGTAAGAACGAGCAAAGCCAAAAAAGTCAGCACCGTTGCGACCCGCAAGTCCGCTAAGGCAACCCGCGGCAACGGCAGTCGAAAGCCAGCAGCGCGACGCTAGTGCGTGCGGGTTCACGGCGATGCGCCATACCAGAGTGCACGCGACCGATCCGGTTCGCCGCCGCTTGATCAGCGCCACCGCCGCGTTGGGTGTCGCTTCTACTGCGACACTCGCACAAGTTTCTGCAAAGACACTGCGCATGATTCTGACGGCGCCACCCGGCTCGTCGATCGACGTATTGGGCCGCGTTGTCGCTGACAAGCTGCGCGAACGGCTCGGCCACGGCGTACTCGTTGAAAACCGCCCGGCCGCCGGCGGCACGGCAGGCACTCACGAGATCGCGAAAGCCGCGCCCGACGGTACGACGATCGGGCTGTCGTTCACAGGGCCGTTGGCGACTGCGTCGTTTCTTTACGCCAAGCTTCCGTATGACCCGGTCAAAGACTTGGCACCGATCGTACTTGTCGGCACCGCGCCGAACGTCCTCGCGGTGACGAGTGCACTGCCGGTCACAACGTTCAAAGAATTCATCGCGTACGCGCGGCAGCGTCCCGGGCAGCTGAACTATGCGTCTATCGGCAACGGCAGCGCGTCACACCTGTCAATGGAGTTGCTGAAGACCGATGCGGGGCTGTTTCTGGTTCACATTCCGTTCAACGGCGCGCCGCCTGCGGTGCAGGCAACTGCCGCAGGCGAAGTGCACGCCGTGATGTCCAATCCGACGACGCTGTTGCCGGTTTTGCAAACGGGTCGTATCAGACTGCTGGCGGTGACCAGCCGCGAGCGGTGGCCCGCGCTGCGCGAAGTGCCGACGATTCACGAGAGCGGCTTTCCTGGCTTTGAAGCGATCGCATGGAATGGATTCGTCGCCCCGGCCGCAACGCCGCCCGCGCGGATCGATGAGCTGAATCGGGAGATCAACACGATTCTTTCGATGCCGGAGGTCAAGTCGAGAATCGAGGCAGCGGGATGGCAGGCCGGCGGCGGCACACCTGAGGCGTTTGCAGCTTTCCTGCAATCCGAGCGTGCTCGATGGCAGCCGGTGATCAAGCGCAGCGGTGCGCGGCTTGACTAATTCATCGTGATCGCATCGGCTGCAGCAAGCGACGACAGCAGCGCTGCATTGATCTCGCCCATCGACACGCCAACCAATTGCGCCGCGCGCTCGGAGCCGACGGTATCGCCGCGCTCGATTACTTCGGCCAGCGCGAGGTAGACACCATAGGCCCCCTGATGCGCACGCACGGCATCCAGTACAGGCCGCGGCAGTGCGGCCGACGCGAACAGACGCTCGTGCGAATGCCCGGTAATTTGCTGCAGCAGTGAAAACGCGCCCACGGCGAACAGATCGTCGCGCATGCCACCCACCTGACTCGCCAGCGCTTCGAGAAAAAGTCCGCGCTGCACCGCCATGTAGATCATCGGCATCGAGCGCGTGTTGGCTGATGACACACCCAGCAGCAGCACCAGCCAGCGCACCAGCCGTTTGTAGCCCAGCACCAGGATGGCATGACGCAGCGACGTGATCGGCGCCGCCTGCGCGGCGCCCGGGGCGAACGAAGGAGAATTGATGACCGCCAACAGCATCAACGCGAGGCTCGGCTCGTTCTTGAAAGCGCGCTCGAGCGCCATGACATCGGCGTCGCCTTGAATCAGCCGCACGATGTCAAGCACGGCACGCCGCGTGGGCTCGAGCCCGGCAGATGGCTCGACCATCGGTTCATCGAGCGGCCAGCCGATGGTCGCCTGCGCGCCAAGTCGCAGAGCGGATTCGACGTCTGAGCGCGAGTGCACGTCTCGAACCCAAAGCGAAGTCGCGCCGTCGCGCGCCAGCTTGCCTGCGTGATCATCGATCGCCGCCGCAAACAGCCGGTGCGTATCGCGCGGCAGCGGCTGCGCCGATTGGCGCAGCACGAACTTCAACCCACTTTGATGCGCCGCCTCGATCAGTGGCAGTTGTCGCCCCGTAAGCGCGTCCGGGCCGATTTCGAGCATAACGTTGGCTCGTCCACGCCACTCACTGATTGCCTGCAGATCCGCATTCAGGCAAAGCGACGTCGGCGCCAGGACGACGAATCCCCGTGATGGCGAGCTTGTCTGATCCGCCAGCGCAGCGATCACGGCGCCGACGGTCGACGTCGATGCGTCACCCGCCACTGCCGGCCTGATTTCGAGGCGCACCCCCAGCACGCGCCGATCACGCGCGACAACCGGCCGCCAGCCGAGTCGCAGGTGATCGAGTGCCACGCCTTGATCGGCCGCGCGGGCGTCGTCCGGTCGGAGAAGGGAGCCGTCCATACCTGATCTTCGGTCTGAAACCCTGATCGCTTGAACCGCCGGAACCTTGAAAAGGGCCCGGCTTCGGCGCTGCTTTAGCAGCACGACCCGCGTGCCGTCCGATCCGCCAGAGCCCTGCCGCCACGCATGAGACAATCGCGCGCTTTTCGCGCCGCTGCGTCGCTCGCACCTCGCCCCTCAATGCCGCTTTTTGCTTCCACAATTCTGTTGTCGGCATTTCTGCTGTTTCTGGTGCAGCCGATCATTGCCAAGCAGATCCTGCCGTGGTTTGGCGGCACATCGGCCGTGTGGACGACATGCCTCGTGTTTTTTCAGGTGGTCCTGCTGGCCGGCTACACGTATTCGCATCTGACGACGCGCTATCTGTCACTGAAGCAGCAGGCCGGCCTGCATATTGCGTTGCTCGCGGTCAGCTTGTTGTTCCTGCCGATCGTTCCGAGCGAAGTACTGAAACCAGCGGCCGGTGCGGACGCTGCGTTGCGCATTGTCGTGCTGCTGGTAACAACGATCGGGCTGCCCTACTTTCTGCTGTCGTCGACCGGCCCGCTGTTGCAGAAGTGGGTGGCACCGCGCTATCCCGAAAAGTCCGTGTACCGGCTGTTCGCGTTGTCTAACTTTGGTTCGCTGATCGGATTGCTTGCGTTTCCGTTTGCGATCGAACCGTTTTCGACATCTCATGCGCAATCGATTGTGTGGAGCGTCGCGTACGCCGTGTTCGCGGTCGCATGTGCGATCTCAGCATGGAAGGCCTCGGGCTCCGCCCCCGCCATTGATGCCACCAGCACCAACCGTGACCCCGAAGGTCCGGTGCCACGACTTGCGGACTACGCACTCTGGCTTGTTTTCGCAGCGCTTGGCTCGGTGTTATTGCTGGCGACGACCAGCCACGTCACGCAGAACATCGCGTCGGTTCCGTTCCTGTGGGTGCTGCCGCTCTCGTTGTATCTGCTGACATTCGTCGTCGCATTTGAGGGGCGTCAGGGTCGTGGGTGGTATCAGCGCGCGTGGTTTCTGTTTCCGACGTTGCTGCTGCTGGTAGCGATGGCGGCCGGTTTGTCAGCGAACCGGGGAGTGCTTGACGTGAGTCTCGCAGTTCCGCTTTACACGGTCGGCATGGCGATGGCGGCATTTTTCTGCAACGGCGAGCTCGCATTGAGTAAGCCCGTGCCGCGGTATCTGACGCAGTTTTATCTAACGATTTCACTTGGCGGCGCACTCGGCGGCATGCTGGTTGGCCTGGTCGCCCCACGCATCTTTCCTACCTATTTCGAATTGCCGGTCGCGCTCGTGCTGCTCGCATCGCTCGCCGTCTTCGTCGCGCGTAAGACTCGATGGCTGATCGGCCCGGCGATCGTGGCTACGCTTGCGACAGCCTGGTTCGGCAGCGAGTACATCGGATTTCTGCGCGACGACGTGGTCTACATGCACCGCAACTTCTACGGAACTCTGCGCGTAAAGGAACAAGGAGAGGGTGACAAGCAAGTACGCCGCTTGTTGCACGGTGTGATCCTGCACGGCGAGCAACCGACGATCAATGCCAATCGGCTCGAGCCCGGCACTTACTACGCGCGTACGTCAGGAATTGGCCGTGCTATCGAAGCGAAGCAGAGCGCTGGACCGGTCAGGTTGGGCTTTGTCGGCCTTGGTGTCGGCACGTTGTCGGCCTATGGTCGCGCAGGTGACGTTGTGCGTTTTTACGAGCTCGATCCCGACGTGCTGGCCCTAGCTAAGAATCAATTTTCCTATCTAAGCTCGTCGCCTGCGGCAATCGAATTCGTCATCGGCGATGCGCGGCTTTCAATGGAGCGCGAGCTTTTATCCGGGGCTTTGCAGCGCTATGACGTGCTGGCCATTGACGCGTTTTCGAGCGATTCGATTCCAGTACATCTGATTACGTCCGAGGCGACCGCACTTTTCTTCAAGCATTTGAAGCCCGACGGCATCCTGGCCTTTCACATCTCCAATCGCTTCCTGGATCTGAAACCAGTGCTCGCCAACATTGCGCAAGCCAACGGCTTGGTCGTAAGACTGGTTACTGATTCACCTGGGGACGATAGCTCGGCGTCAATTACCGACTGGGTGCTGCTAGCACGTTCGGTTGAGGTCTTCAACGACGCGCGGCTCGCCGAGGTGGCCGAGGCGATCGAACCAAATCCGGACTTCTCGCTGTGGACCGATCAGTTCAACAACCTGATCGATGTTTTGAAATCGAATCCGATCAATGAGCTTAGGCGATTGATCGGGCTTAGCTAACTTCCAGATCGCATGCCAACGCAACGCAAACCTCGCATCCTCGTCAAAAACTCTCCCGTGCACGGACGCGGTGTGTACGCAGCGCGCCGCCTAAAGGCCGGCGAGAACATCATCGAGTACAAGGGCGAACGTATTCCCTGGAAGGAAGCCGATCGGAGGCCGCCGTCGAACCCGGATGATCCTCATCACACTTTTTTCTTTTCGTTGGATGATCAGAAAACGGTGATCGACGCCGGCGTCGGTGGCAACGCGGCGCGTTGGATCAACCATTCGTGCGACCCGAATTGCGAGACCGAGGAAACGGATGACGGCCGCGTGTTCATTCAGGCGATGCGCGATATCCGGGCGGGCGAAGAGCTTAACTACGACTACAGCCTAACCATCGAAGAACGCCTGACCCCGACGCTGCGTAAGAATTACGAGTGCCGGTGCGGCGCAAAAAACTGCCGCGGCACGATGCTCGGCTTGAACAAGCGGCAGATGCCAAAAACCGCTAAATCTTCCAAGCCGCGGCGTAAACCAGGTTGAAGTACTGAGCATTAGTCCACAAGTTCGATAGCGAGAACTCTTGCGCAGGCTTAACGTTTAAACGCCGTGAAAAAATTTCTATCTCGCCCTTTGACCTTGATGCTGAGCGCGATGACGATCGGCGGCGGTGCTGCCGGCTGCTCATCACTTGACGAATGGCAGCGCCAGGCAATTTTCAATCCGATTAAAGACAGCCCCCGCTGGTTCTCGGAGCCGCTCGCGGGGACAGAGGAGTACGACGTCAAGCTTCCCAACGGCCATCAGCTGCATTTCTGGTACGTCGCGCAAGAAAACTCAAATAGCGCGCCAACGGTTTTATATCTGCACGGCGCACGCTGGAATATGAACGGCAGCGTGTTTCGCATGTCGCGCTGGGTTGACCTCGGCTTCAATGTGCTGGCCGTTGACTATCGTGGCTTCGGCAAGAGCACCGAGCTGCTGCCGTCGGAAGAAACGGCTTACGAAGATGCGCGTGCCGCTTTCGAAGAATTAAAGCGCCGCGAGCCTGACCCGACACGCCGGTTCATCTACGGCCACAGCCTAGGCGGCGCGCTAGCCATTGATCTGGCAGCCGGGCCTTTAAAGAATTCCGAGAATGAAGTCAGCGGCATCATCATTGAATCGACGTTCACATCAATTCCGGCTGTTCTGCGCGGCATGAAATACGGCTGGGTTCCCGGAATCGGTCTGGCAGTGACGCAGCCGTTCGACTCTGCCACCAAAATCGGAAGGGTCGAAGCGCCGCTGTTGATCATTCACGGTACCGCTGACGGCATCGTCCCGCACGCAATGGCGGACGAGCTGTTCGCCGCAGCGGCCAGCAAAGTAAAGAAGGTCATCAAGATAGAAGGCGGCACGCATTCGGGCGCAAGCCGCGCCGGTGGCACGACGTATCGCGACGCGGTGCTCGAATTCGTTCGCCGCAGTTCTAAACAAAACGCGTCTGCTGCGCGCGGGTGATCAACGGTCGCGGTGCTGCGTGCGAACGCGCGGCCGCTCCTTCAGGTTTGTGATCTGACCGATCTTCCACGGCCGCATGCCCAGTACGATGCCTATCGACTGCCGCTGATCCGGCGGCAGCGTACTGTCCAGCTCGGCCAGCTCGTTGAATTCCGCGGCGAGGCGATCAAGCTTGCGATGCACCACCGCGAATGACGCTGGCGACACGTCGCGAAACTCGAAGCGAAAGTTGCCGCCATACCGATCGAATTCAACGGCTAGAAACTCGGCCATCGTTCGCTGTCCGTGTCTGGCGCGAATCGCGCCGCTGGGCCTCAGCCGCAAATGACGTCCGACTTTCAATTTCACTTTATTAGACGGCAGCAGCTCGATCAGACCCAGTCGGTCGAGCTTCACAAGCAGCTTCGTCAACTCAGGCTCGCTTAACTCGTAACGCGAAAGGATTTGCGCCGGCTGCCAATCATTGAACAACAGATAGAACACGCCCATTAGACGCGGCTCCGAGGCGAGCGCTTGTTCCTGCGGCTCGGTCATTTCCTCTGGCGCGTCGCCGGCGCCGCGCGCGATCTTTGCGAGCTCGAAAAAGTCGAGCTCCAGCGCGGCCAAAACCTGCTCCAGCCGATTTAGCGTAAACGTGCGCTGCGAAAAAAGCCGCTTCACGCTCGCTTCCGACATGCCGATCCTCCGCGCCAGCTCGGCGTACGTGATGTGGCGGCTTTTCAGCACTCGTTTCAGCGAGTCGATCAGTTGTTCGGTACTCATTCGTGCGCCTTTCCCCGTGACGACGTCATCGTGCCGCCTGATGATTCAGGCGGCGCGCACTTACCTGACGGGCTCAATTACCGTCACGGTTGGCACGCCATCCACAGCTTCCACTTTGAACTTGACCTTGTCGCCCTTCTTGATCCTGTCAAGCAGCAACGGATCTCTAACACCAAACACCATTGTCATCGCCGGCATCTGCACATTTCTGATCTCGCCGTGGCGCAGCGTGATGTTGCGTGCTTTTTTATCGACCATTTGCACTTCGCCGTCGACCATGTCGGTCGGTTGATGTGCGCTGCCGTGCGAATTCACTTGTGAACCGCCTTGCGCAAATAAAACGCCGCTCGCGCAAAGCGCGGCGGCAGCGAAAGTCACAAGCACGCGCATATAACCTCCTTTACCGCACGCCGAATTTCCTTACGCGCAACATCGACAGGATCATCAAAATGGCCGCGCATGCGAACAGATGCTTCAGCGTGTGGCCGCTGATCCATCCGTTGAGCAACGCATACACCTGATGGTCAAGCCGCTCGAAGATTACGGCGAGCGCATACAAACCCGTGGCTGCGTAGACGCGATTCGAGTGCGTATAGCGCGGCGTGATCCATGCCGTCGCAATCAGCGCAGCAGTGACAAAGCCGACCTGCATCAATAGATATGGCAAAAGATTTCCGGACACATGCCAATAGAGCACGGTGCTAGCACCGACGACCACAAACGCAAGCATCAACTGCAGTAATCGCTGTGGAGCGTGGTCCGCCAAGGTGCCGGCGACCAGCCCCGCAAAACCAAGCGCCATCGGCAAGCGATCCCATAGCAGCGCCGCGTCATTCGGTTGCGCGTGATACCAGGCGGAGCCAAACGCCGTCAGTGCGACGCCCGCGAACAGGACAGCGTAAGGCCCCGCAGCGCGCTGATCTGCAAACGCGTTGCAGTTCGTAGTGCGCCAACCGCGCAAGGCAAAGTGCAGACCAAATGCGCCGACCGCAAGAAATGGCAGGTTAGACAGCACATCGGCCGCGTGAGGCAAGCCGAGCCAAAAGCGCTGATCGGCGTAATCATGAAACGACTGAGGCTGGGCGAATGCCGGAAACAGCCCCGCCGCCAGCCAGGGGGCGAGCAGGACGCACAGCGCGAGCAACCCTACGCGCGCCGAAGATTGATTTGCGGCAGAAGATGAAATGACAGCGCTCGATGCGTTCATGGGGTCCCTTGTTAACGCCACGACGCTACATCGGCGTGTTCCGCACACCAAAGGTTACTTTTTAAGTTGCGCATAGCAAGACTTCAAGTGCGCCCTGTTGATGCGCGGGACTCTCACGCCAAATGCCGCAACTCGCGTAACGCGACCGACAGCATCGCCAGGTCCGCCGACTTCGTATCGGCCAGTTCAGCCAGCATCCGCTGTGCGCGTTCGACCGCCGGACGCTGCGCCAACTCCCATGCGCTTTGCCCGCCCGCTTGCAGTGCATCTGCTGTCAGCTCGCGCTGCAGCGCTGCCAGGTCGTCCGCCAACGCACTCTTGGCCATGCTCTGCCAATAGCCTTCCGACGAAAGCGCGGAGACTTGCGTGCGCAGGCGTGCGAGCCCCAGGACCTCGCCGATCGAAAAATAGGTATTGGCAACAACGATCAGCGGCTGCTTCGAGGAATCTGAGACCTCGGTGATATCGAGCGTTGCAAACGACGTATCGGATGCGGCCACTGCCAACGCAATCGGCGGCGGAACACCTTTTGCGACCAACACCTGCTCGTGTTGCGCGATCGCTGCCCGCCACGGAGTGCTGGCCGGCGACGCAGCAATGAACTGCAGCAATGCGGCTGCCGCCTCAGCAAATCGCTCGATCGTTGCGGCCATTGGCTCAACAAGCCGGCGCGAACGCAGGAACCAATTGGTTGCGCGCACAGTGCGGCGTCCGAGGTCGATCACCATCTGCGCTTGCAGCTCATCTGGCACGACATCGTCGAGCGCCTCGATTGCTTGCCAGACCGGCACAAGCCCGAATGTTTCGCGTGTCAGCAGATAGGCGCGAACGACTTGAGCCGGCGTGGCGCCGGTCGTTTCCATCCGCCGATGCACGAAGGTCGCGCCGACGCGATTGACCATGCTGTTGAGCACATGAGTCGCGACGATCTCGCGCTTCAGCGGGTGGCGCTCGATATACGGGGCAAACTTTTCCTTCAGCGCCGACGGGAAGTAGCGCGCGAGCGCGGTACCGACCCACGGATCTTCTGGCAGATCGGATGCAAGCAGCTCGTCGAACAACCACATCTTCGAGTACGCAAGCAGCACTGCGCGCTCCGGACCTGTGAGCGGTATGTCCTTGGCGCGGCGCTCTTCGATTTCGTCGTCACTGGGCAAAAACTCGATCGCTCGATTCAGCAGGCCCCGTTTTTCGAGAAAGCGGATAAAGCGCTGCTGGTGGTCAAGCAGCAGCGTTCCCATGCGGCCGGAGACCGACAACGACTGGCCCTGAAAGTAGTTGTCGCGCAATACCAGCGCAGCAACGTCGTCGGTCATGCTGACCAGTTGCGCGTTGCGTTGTTTCTGGGTCAACTCGCCATCAGCGATTGGCAGCGACAGCAGGATCTTGATATTGACCTCGTGATCTGACGTGTCGACGCCGGCCGAGTTGTCGATCGCGTCGGTGTAAAGCTTGACGCCGTTTAACGCGGCCTCGATGCGGCCAAGCTGCGTCAAGCCGAGGTTTCCGCCTTCACACACGACTTTGCAGCGCAGCTCTGCGCCATTGACGCGCACCGCGTCATTGGCGCGGTCACCGACGTCGGCGTGAGACTGGGTTGTCGACTTGACGTAGGTGCCAATGCCGCCGTTGTACAAAAGATCAACTGGCGCTTTTAAAATGGCGGAGATTAGTTCAGACGGCGCCAGCTTGGTCACTGCAATACCGAGCGCCGCTTGCGCCTGCGGCGAAATCGGAATCGATTTCTCCGAGCGCGCCCAGATGCCGCCGCCGGTGGAGATCAGCTTTTGGTTGTAATCCGCCCATGACGAGCGCGGCAAGGCAAACAAGCGCTCGCGCTCGGCAAAGCTGGCCGCGACATCTGGCGCAGGGTCGATGAATACGTGCCGGTGGTCGAACGCTGCCAGCAGGCGAATGTGGCGAGACAGCAGCATGCCGTTGCCGAACACGTCGCCCGACATGTCGCCGATGCCGACGCAGGTGAAGTCTGTCGTCTGCGTGTTGATGCCGAACTCGCGAAAGTGGCGCTTGATACTTTCCCACGCGCCGCGCGCGGTGATGCCCATTTCCTTATGGTCGTAACCCGCGCTGCCGCCCGATGCGAACGCATCGCCGAGCCAGAATCCGTATTCGGCGCTGACAGCATTCGCGTAATCGGAAAACGTCGCCGTGCCTTTGTCGGCTGCGACGACGAGGTAGGGATCGTCAGCGTCGTGTCGCACGACGTGCGGCGGCGGTACGATCGCATCACCGATGCGGTTATCGGTGAGGTCGAGCAGTCCGCGCAAATAATCACGATAACAGTCGATGCCTTCCTTTAGATAGGCTTCGCGATCGGCCATTGGAGGCGCTTTCTTCAACACGAAGCCGCCCTTGCTGCCAACCGGAACGATGACGGTGTTCTTCACCATCTGCGCCTTGACGAGCCCGAGCACCTCGGTACGAAAATCTTCGGGCCGATCGGACCAGCGCAACCCTCCACGCGCCACCTTGCCACCTCGCAAATGCACGCCCTCGAAGCGCGTCGAGTAAACGAAGATTTCGAACAGAGGACGCGGCTCGGGCAAACCGGGTATTTGCGCCGAATCGAACTTAAGCGACAGAAATGCGCGGCGCGGCCCTTCGGCCCCGCTGGTTCCTACACCCGTGCGCCAGTAATTGGTGCGCAGTGTGGCAACTATCAGCGCCACGTACTGACGCAGCACCTTGTCTTCCGAAAGGTTTGAAACTTTGTCGAGAGCCTGCTCGATGGCATTGACCTGGCTTGCCGCGGCGCCTTTGTCACCTTGCGCTGGATCAAAGCGCAGTTTGAACAAGCCCACCAGCATGCGCGCAATTCGCGGATGCGTCGAAAGTGTCGTTTCAATGAACGCTTGTGACAACGCGAACCCCGTTTGCCGCATCACCTTCGCGTACGCACGCAACACGACAATCTCGTCGGCCGATAGACCGGCGCGCAATACCAAGCGATTGAAGTCGTCGTTCTCGACCGCGCCTATGAACACCCGCGCAAACGATTCTTCGAATAACGGTGCGATTGCCTCGGCGTCGATGTCATCGGCCCCGGGCAATTGCAACGAAAAATCGTGCACCCATAACGGTGCACCCTCTTCGGCGGTAATCTGGTACCCGCGCTCCGACAGCACGCGTACGCCCATACGTTCGAGCATCGGCAGTGAATCGGATAGCGCAATCGGCGCGCCGCTGCGATACAGCTTGAAGCCAAGACGGCCTTGCGGTCCTTCAAGGGGTCGATACAGATTGAGCGCGAGTCCACCGATAGGTTCGGTGGCGATAATGTCGAGACGACGAATATCAGCGACCGCTTGGCGCGGCGACACTGCTTCTTCATATGCGGTTGGGAACGCCGATCCAAAGCGTTTGTACAGCGGTGCGGCCCGACCCTCGCCTTCTTCATCGTTCAAGGCTTGCCGCAGATCGTCTTCCCAGCGGCGCGCGGCGCCAGCCAGCTGCTGCTCTATCGCACGGAGATCAACCTCCCGCAGCTTGCCGGGCGTCGTACGAACCGTAATGTGAATGCGCGCAAGCACGGCGTCGGTCAGCAGCACGTCAAAGTCCGCGGTCGAGCCGTCGAATGCTTCGATCAAGATTTTCTGGAAGCGTCGCCGCAATTCGGTCGTGTAGTTTTCGCGCGGGACGAAGATCAGGCACGAGACAAAGCGCTCGAACGGGTCGCGCCGGACGAACAAGCGGAAGCGCTGCCGCTCACCGAGCTGAACAATGCCCGTGGCAATCTCGTGCAGCTCGTCCACGGTGATCTGGAACAGCTCGTCGCGCGGATAAGTCTCGAGCACGTGCGTCATTGCCTTGCCCAAATGGCTTCCCGGCGCCAGGCCTGACCGCCTTGCCACTTCTTCTACTTTGCCGCGTAACAACGGCACTTCAGCGACACGCGCGCTGTATGCGGTTGACGTGAACAATCCAACGAAGCGATGCTCGCCGATAACCGCGCCGTCGCTGTAACGCTTGACGCCGATGTAATCGATGTAGCCCGGCCGATGCACCGTGGAGCGCGAATTCGCCTTCGTCACGAACATCATCGGCGATACCGCGTGCGCGACCGCACGCGCCTGCGGCGGCAACACAGCGAAGCTGCCGGAAAGTGCGGTTTCGCTTTCGGACTCTCGCAGAATGCCGAGGCCGCTGCCCGGCACAAGCCGCAAAGCGTCTTCGCCAGCGACCGTCGCCAGGTCATGGCGACGGTATCCGAGCAGCAACAAATGATCTTCGGTCAGCCACTGCAGGAACGCGCGGTTTTCAGCGACTTCTTCACGCGCGATTGGCGGCGGCTGTTTATCGATCTCTTCAATGACGGCCCGCAGCTGCGCCACCATCGCTTTCCAGTCAGTCACGCTGGCGCGCACATCGCCGAGCACCCGCTCGATGCCCGCGGCGAGCTCGGCGCGCGCGGCAGGGTCGGCAACGCGATCCACTTCGATGTGCATGAACGATTCACGCGGCCAGTCGGGTTTGTTCTGGCGCAGGTCAATGCTCTGCAGTACACCGTTCTTGTCGCGCTCGACTGCGAAGATCGGATGCACGATCAGGTGCAGCGTCAGCGCCTGCCGATTAATCTCCATCGACGCAGAGTCGACCAAAAATGGCATGTCGTCGTTCAGCACCTCGACCACCGTGTGGCGCGATGCCCATCCGTGCTCGCCCGCACTGGGATTGAACACCCGAACCTTCGCCAAACCGCTTTCGCGCTTGCGCGCAAACTGCCAGTGCGATAGCAGCGCGCCGTACAAATCCTCGACTTGGCGTGCGGCAATATCTTCGGGGTCGACGCGCTCGAAATAACCGCGCGCAAACGTCGTCAGCGATGCGCGCTCGGCTTTCTCGCTGCGTGCGTCGATCAGTGCAACGACCGCTTCGACTTTCGCGGCCTTGTTGAGCTCCGGACTCCCTTCCGGCGATGCCATCTAAGTCTCTCCAGCCGTATTTTTTTGCAGTATGCCCGTCCCGCATGACCGATAATCACTGTCAATGTTTCCAGTACTCGGACCGAGCCTGGCTTTTGTCGATGTCGAAACCACGGGATCGAGTCCCGCGCGCGAGCGCGTCACTGAAGTCGGCGTCGTCAGAGTGGATTTCGACGGCGACGACGTGCGCGTGGACGAATGGTCGACGCTCGTGAACCCCGGCGTGCCCATTCCGGCAGAGATTCAATGGCTGACC
>DATLMT010000231.1:0-9034 GCA_035537135.1 Burkholderiaceae bacterium
CTTAGCGATGGCGAGCAGTCGGTTGAGCTGATCGACGTCGGGCCCAACCCGCACGCGCGCGAAATGCTGATTGCGTACCTGCCGAAGCAGCGCATCGTGTTTCAAGGCGATTTGTTTTTCATTCCCAATAACGACGCACCCCCGGGGCCGCCGCAACCGAGCACCCTAAGCTTCGCGAAAAAGTTGAAGGAAAAAGGTCTCGCAGTAGAGCGCATCGCCAGCGTGCACGGGCGCACCGCCGCCGTCGCGGAATTCTGGCGGGCGCTCGACGAGAAAGGCGTCGCCAACTGACCGCTTGACCGGCCACGATCTACTGAATCAGTCGAAACGACGTAAAGAAAGTATCGAGCGCCTCGGCAGGAATCGCATCTTTGGTGCCGATCGCAATTAGCTGAAAGAGCCGATCGTCGACGACGAACAGGCGCGCGGCAAGCAGCACGGTGCGGCCGCTCGAGTCGCGGCCGGTGGCGTCTATCGCTTCGGACTCCCATACGCGCGCACCGGATAGGATCGGCGACACTGCCGCCGAAGGCGCGACCTGGCTGACGTTCACGTTACGCACCAGCGCATCGCGCACATGAGCGATCGTCCGCCGCCGAGCAGTAGGCTCGCCGCTTAGTCCGGCCGGCAGTTGTGCCATTCCAACGGCAAACAGCGTGGCTCCGACGCCGGTCGATGTCATCGACATCTGCACCGTTGCATCCGGCAGCTTGACTTCGCGGCTGACCGTCTGCGGCCGCCCCGGCAGCATCACGGCATAGCCGTCGGCCGAGCGAAACTCTCGCCAGTTAAAGGTGGGATTGCATGCCGCGTTGGTCGCGACGATGGCTAGCGCCACACACGCCCGCAAAGCATGCAGCAAAGGGTCGTCGCGCTGCTTAGCGTTTTCCGGTTCGCGCAGGCGCCGCATTGGTGCGCGTCACCGGGGCTGCTTTCTTCACTCTGCCCGGCCGCTTCTTGCCGTGACTGCCGTTGTAGATCTTGCCGCGCCGGCTGCGTACATCGCCTTTGCCCATTGGATCGCCCTATCTTGTGGAATCGATCGAGTATAGAGGCCAACCTACAATCACCCTTGTTGCAAGACCTGGTGAACCGAATGGCACTCGTAATTTTTCGTTCCAAAGCCGCGGCTGACATCACTATGTTCGCCGAAAACGCTCGCCGGATTTTCGAAATTCTCGGCCGCCCGGAGTCTGCGCGCGGCGTCATCACCAAGGAGCAGGTGCCCGACGCCCTGCAGCGCCTGACCACCGCTGTCGATCAGGAAAAGGCGCAGCACGCGGCTGCAGATACGTCGACTAACGAAGCAGGAGGCAAAGGCACACAGGCACGCGGCGTCACTTTCAGCCAGCGTGCGTTTCCGCTGATCGAGATGCTGCGCGCCGCGCAAAAGAAAAATGCCGATGTCACGTGGGGCACCTAGAAATAGTCGCTAAGTCAAGATCACGCGCATGCGTGCCTCGCACGCCTCGCGCCGCCCCATAAAATCGCGCTCCATGGCCGCCATCGCGCCAAGCACATTTAACTTCAAACTCGATCAGATGCGGCCCTGGGCGATCGGCGTTATCGCGGCCGCGTTGATCACGATTGGTGTGTTGGTCGTCGTGCGTTCGGTGGCGATGGAAAGCGAAGTGCTCGAGCACTACGAGCAGGCGTTGACCCTGTCCCATGCGGCACTGGAGGTGCAAAAATCCGCCGCAGCGCTGCGCACCATTCACTTGCGGGAGGCGGGCGTTGCAGACGCTTTACCTGCCGCGCCGGACGCAGCCGCTCTGCGCGCAACCATGCGCGGGCTTGACTCCGGGCTGGAAGAAATCGGTCGCCTTCGCCTGTCGGACACAGAGCGGGTTCGGCTGGCGGAGGCGAAAGCGGCGCTGGCGGATATAGGTCCGGTCAATTCCAGGTTGATCGACACCGGCGTGCGCGCCGGTGCCGGCAGCGAGACAGCGCGCGAACCCGCGACCCAATCGCAGCAGCAATTCGATGCCTTTGACAGATCATTATCGGAGTTGGTCGGCGCCGTCCGCTTGCGCGTCGCGAACGTTGCGCGCAGCGCTGAAAAGGTAAATGTGCGTTCCGAATATGCGCTAATGGCATTGTTCGGCGGCACGCTGGCGCTGAGCCTGGTTTTGGGCTTGCAGGCACTGCGCATTTTGAAGACGAATCGCGCGCTGCTCGATCGAATGCAGCGGGTTGCGCGCGAGGACGCGTTGACCGGCGCGATAAATCGGCGCGGGCTTGATGATGTGGTCCCGGTCGAATTCGCGCGCGCGCGACGCAGCGGGCAGCCACTGACGTTCGTAATGATCGATCTCGATCACTTCAAGCGTTATAACGACCGCCGTGGCCACCCCGCGGGCGACGCCGTGCTGCGCGGCGCAGCGCAAGCCTGGCTGGCGCAGCTGCGGCCCACCGACATGCTGGCGCGTTACGGCGGCGAAGAATTTACGCTATTGCTGCCGGATACCGATGCCAAGCAAGCGCAACAGCTGGTCGACCGTTTACGCGCGCCGGTGCCCGATCGGCAGACGTTTTCCGCGGGCATCGCGACGTGGGACGGCCGCGAAAGCGCCACCGAAGTCTTACAGCGTGCCGACGCGGCGCTCCTGCAGGCAAAAAAAGCAGGCCGCAATCGAACCATGGTCGCCGGCGAAGAGCCGCAGGTGACTTTGCCTTTAATGGTGGTTGCTTAATCAATCAAAGCGCAAGCAAGCGCGATCAAATCTTCGCCGGCTTGGTTAACATCGGTGGATGTCAGGCCAGCGCATCCTCGTGGTTGAAGATGAACCGGCGATCGCCGATACGATCGTCTATGCGCTCGCCACTGACGGCTTCGAGCCGCTCTGGTGTGCCACCGGGGGCGATGCGCTTGCCGCAGCGCGCGCCGGTGCGTTCGCGCTTGCGGTGCTCGATGTCGGCTTGCCCGACATTAACGGCTTTGAGCTCTTCAAACAGTTGCAGCAGATCGGCGCCGGACTGCCGGCGATTTTTTTAACGGCGCGCTCGAGCGAAATCGACAAGGTGGTTGGACTCGAGCTAGGAGCCGATGATTACATCGCCAAGCCGTTTTCTCCGCGCGAGCTCGCCGCGCGCGTGCGCACGGTACTGCGCCGCGTCCAGCGTTCCGGGCCGAGCGGGGCGGCACCGTTGTCGCCCGCGGGCTTCGACATTGACGATGAACGCAAGACAATCCGCCTGCACGGCCACGCACTTGACTTGTCGCGCACCGAATATCGTTTGCTGAAAGTGCTGATCGAGCGTCCCGGCCGCGTGTTTTCGCGCGATGAGCTGATGGAGCGCGCATGGGACGACCCGGCGTCGGCCTTCGATCGCACGGTTGACGCGCATGTCAAGGCACTGCGAGCGAAGCTGCGCGAGGCGGCGCCCGACGATGATCCGATCGTCACTCACCGAGGCTTAGGATATTCGCTCCGCGATCGCTAGCGGGTGACGCTTGTCGAAACGCACACGAATTCTGCTTGGCATCGTTGCCGTCTACATCGGCGCGGTGGCCTTCCTGCTGTATCGGATCAGCCTCGATATCGATCCGCGCTACCGCGAGTCCGCCGAAGAGTCGCTGGTAGACACCGCTAACGTTCTGGCGACGCTGCTCGAGCGCCAGGCGTACAACGGCGTCATTCAGACCGACGAGCTCGAGCGCACGCTGCAGCACGTCGCTAAGCGCCCGTTGAACGCAAAAATATTTGCGATCGAGAAGACGGCGGTCGTGCTGCACGTGTACGTGACTGACGCCAACGGCGTCGTGCTGTACGACTCCGCTGGACGCGATATCGGCAAGAATTATCTTGAGTGGATTGACGTGCGGCGCACGCTGGCGGGCGACTATGGCGCCCGTACGACGCTCGCCGAGCCCGGCGATCCATCCTCAGCGGTGATGTACGTCGGCGCCGCCATCCGGGAACGCGCGACGCCGCAGGGTGCAGACCAGATCGTCGGCATGTTAAGCGTCGGCAAACCGATCGCTGCGTTTTCGCCATTCGTCGCAAATGCGCGCCAGAATCTACTGGCAGCCGGCGCCGTGTCGGCGGGCGCATTTGCGCTGCTGCTGCTGATCGTCACCGTCTGGCTGGTTCGCCCATTTGGGCTCGTGACGGATCTGTGGCGCGCGCTGCGATCCAAGCGCGGCGGCGCGGGCCGTGTGCTGAATCCGTTTCGCGTCGCGTTCGCCGACATTCGCGACGCTTTGACTGGCAAAAGCTACGTCGAGGATTACGTCGCCACTCTTACGCACGAGATAAAGAGCCCCCTGGCTGCCATTCGCGGCGCCGCCGAGCTGCTGCGCGAGCCGCTGCCTGAGAACGCGCGCGTGCGCTTCACCGACAACATCGAAGAGCAGGTCGCGCGCGCGCAGGACATGGTCGACCGGATGCTGGAACTATCGAGTCTGGAGCGCCGCGCGATCGTTGCACAGCACGAGCGCTTGAGCATCGCCACTCTTGCCGACGCAGTGCGCACCGAATTGGCGCCGGTGGCCGCGCAGCGCGGCGTCGAGCTGTTCATCGACGTTGACCCTGCGCTCGAAGTCAGTGGCGACCGATTTCTGTTGCAGCGCGCACTGTCGAACCTAGTCAGCAATGCGATCGACTTTGCGCCAGCGGAAACCGCGGTGACGGTCGATGCGCATCCAACGCGCGATCGCATTGAGATCACGGTGCGCGATCACGGTGGCGGGCTGCCGCCGTATGCGAGTGACCGCGCATTCGAGAAATTCTTTTCCACTCCGCGGCCGAACGGCAAGAAGGGAACAGGACTGGGTCTGGCGTTCGTGCGCGAAATTGCGCAGCTGCACGGCGGCCAGGCGCGTCTAATCAATCACTCCGGCGGTGGGGCACTGGCAACAATTTCACTGCCGCAACACAAAGACGAATAAAAAAAGCTCCGAGCGAAAAGGGGGAGACAACCGAAACACCCGGAGCATCAAACCCATCAGGCGTCAGATTCGTTGAAGCTGCCGCCGATCAACCGCGATGCTTGTTTGCGGCGACCACGCCACGCACGTTTGCAGCACTTAATGGCGATGCCGCATCGGCGGCGACGATCCATGCGCCGGCCCAGCGTGCATCATGCAAGTCCATTGCAAAGCCGAAAATCAGTCCGGCGCCCCCGACGGCGAGCGATCCGATCGCTGCCCTGACCGCGCGCCAGAAGTGGTCCTGACGCTTTCTGTCACTTGGTTTTGCCTGCTGCAAGCGAACGTCAATCCGCATCGCATCCTCCGCACGTTGTTGCTGTCGATCTCTGATGCGATGGTGCGTTGGCACCCGCTCTATCGCCAGAGAACAAACGGCCCCACGTTCACGGCTTTTTCACACACCTTTCCCGCCATTTTCGAAGCCGTTTCTTGTCGGTGGGTGATTGTTCGCTCCGTCGGCCCCGGCCGCTCAAGGAGAAGGCGATGTCCCCGCTGCAAGTGCTAATCGACGGGTTTCTCACCGCGGCCGAGCTGGTCGCTCTGTTGTTCGTCTCGCCGGTGTCGGCAATGGAGCCACCTCGTGCGAGCGCACCGAACGCACACCTCGAACGCTGGCGAGAACCGCATCCGGTATCGACCACGTTAGACGTGCGGCTGCTCGGCTCGCTAGCGGACGTGCGGATAAGCCAGCATTTTCGCAACTCCGGCAACGAAATGGTCAACCTGGCCGGACGCCTGCCGGCGGTTGACGAACACACCGACGCGCTTCGGATTCACCGCCAAGGGCGAGTAATCGATCTGCTCCAACTGGTCACCGGCTGCGACACGGATGACACCGCGGATCTGCAAGCCGATCTCGAGGCCAATGTAGCCGGGCGTGTGCAGCTTGCAGTCGACGAGTCGATTGCAGATGCGCTGCAACTGCCGCCCGGCGAGAGCGCGTCCATCGAGCTGGTAGCGACACAGTTGCTATCACGCGCTAGTTCGACGTACCGTCTAGCGTTGCCGGCGCACGCGGCTGTTGAATCACAAGCGCTGCTGGTCGACCAGCCCGATGTGCGCTTTCTGGTCGTCGTGCCACACCGCGCGGCGCGCGAAACCCGACTGACGTTGCGTCCCGATGGCGCAGCGAGCGAAACGATAGAGCTTGGAGCGAGCGATCCGTCAGTCGCACACATCGTTCCACTTGCAAACTACGCGGCCGTGCATGCGCTCGCCGCCGGCGCGATCGAGCTGGAGACGCGCACGATCGACAGCGTCGTGTGGTCGACGCTACCGATGCACCTACGCACCAACTCGTCGCTCCCGTTGGCGGTTGTTTCGAAATAGTGAACGCGATGCCAAGCCCGCTCAACGCTCGCATCGGACGAACAAGACCGCTGGCTGAATTCGTGTGTGCGAGTGCAGCGCCTCAAACAGACGATGAGCGGGTCACCTTACGTCGGCGCCCTGCCGATCGCGGGAGCAGCGCCGTCAAGTCACTATGGAACGCCATGTTTGTATTTCGCTTGCGGCGCACCGCTCGACTTGCCGGCACTCCCGCGATCGGCCGCTGACCCAATGGTCGTTTGCTACTGCGCCTCGCTCCACTCGGCGTTGTAGACCTTCCAGCGGCCGCTCTCGCGGCGCCAGACCGAATCGAAAACCCAGCTCTGCCCGCGCTCCGGCAACAGGCCGGCGCCGCCGGTGGCGAGCACACGAACCTTTGCGTGCGCGCGATCTCCGTCAACGCGAACGTCTGTGACTACCGTGTCGACGCTGATCTTTTCGTTACGAAGATAAGCTGCGGCCAGCAAGCGCTTGACATCCTGCTTGCCGAGCGCGCCGGACTCGCGCGCGAAATCGTCGCTGACCGAATCAAGAAACACCGCAGGTTCGCGCTGCTCGATCGCCTGCGCCATCGCAGCCACGGCAGTGCGGAGCTCGCGTTCGGGGTCGGAGCGAGTGCACGCGGTCAGAGCGACGATAGCAATTGCCAACCACGCGGATGCGAGTCGTAGCACTTTCAAATCTACAGGCCTTTCGTCCGCTCAGTGGCCGGCGCTGCAGCGTCCGATCCAACGCGGCGCGGCAAGCCGGTCAAAAATCCGGCTTAGCCAAGATTAGGCGCCAGCCAGCGTTCGAGCTCGCTGACCGCCTCGCTCTTGCGTTTGGCCAAATCCTCCAGCTGATCGCGGCCGATGCGGCCGACGTTGAAGTACTTTGACTGTGGGTGCGAAAAGTAAAAGCCGCTGACGCTAGAAGCCGGGCTCATTGCGTAGTTTTCGGTAAGCACCATGCCGATTTCTTCGCCTCGCACCGCTTCAAACAGATCGCGCTTGACCGAGTGCTCCGGGCACGCAGGGTAACCGGGCGCCGGTCGAATGCCGCGATATGTCTCCTTGACAAGCTCTTCATTGGTTAATGCTTCGTCAACCGCGTAGCCCCACAGGTCGCGCCGCACGCGCTCGTGCAGCATTTCGGCAAAAGCTTCGGCGAGGCGATCGGTGATCGCCTTCAGCATGATCGAACCGTAATCATCATGGTTCGCCTGGAACATCGCTTCGCGCTTCTCGAGTCCGATGCCCGATGTCACGGCGAACATTCCAAGGTAGTCAGCGATACCCGAGTTTTTCGGTGCGACGAAGTCGGACAGGCATTGGTTTGGATTCGGCACGCCATCGAGCACCGGCTTCTTCGTCTGCTGCCGCAGTCCGTGCCACGTAAACAAGACCTCGGTGCGCGATTCGTCCGTGTAGATCTCGATGTCATCGCCGACCGAGTTCGCCGGATAGAACGCGACCGCACCGTTGGCCTTCAGCCAGCGCTCGTTAACGATGCGCTCGAGCATCTTCTCGCCTTCTGCAAACACCTGGCGTGCGTGTTCTCCGACGACTTCATCGGCAAGGATCTGCGGAAACGGTCCGTGCAGATCCCACGTCTGAAAAAACGGGCCCCAATCGACGTATTTCGCGATCATCGCCAAGTCGTAGTTCTTGAAGTCGCGGCGGCCGAGAAACTTTGGCTTCGGTGGCTCGTACTTCTTACCATCCCTGGCAGTCCAGTCGATTCGCGTGGCGTTGGCGCGCGCATCCGCAAGCGACACGAGCTCGGGTGCTTTCTTCGACGCATACTGGCTGCGCACGCGCTCGTACTCGGTCTTGATGTCTGCGATGTACTTCGCAGCGGCATCATCCGACACCAAGCTCTGACAGACGCCGACCGAGCGGCTAGCGTCTGACACGTAGATGACCGGGCCGTTGGAGTAGTGCGGTGCGATCTTGACGGCGGTGTGCACGCGCGATGTCGTTGCGCCACCGATCAGGAGCGGGACCCTGAAGCCCTGGCGCTGCATCTCGCGTGCAACGTGCTGCATTTCTTCCAGCGACGGAGTAATCAATCCCGACAGTCCGATCATGTCGGCTTTCTCTTCCCGTGCCATCGCAAGGATCTTGTCGGCGGGCACCATTACGCCCATGTTGACGACGTCGAAGTTATTGCACTGGAGCACAACCGATACGATGTTCTTGCCGATGTCGTGCACGTCACCTTTGACGGTGGCGATCACGACCTTACCCTTTGCGCGGATCTCGCCACCGGCCGCGGTCTTCTCGGCCTCGATAAACGGAATCAGGTGCGCAACGGCCTGCTTCATCACGCGCGCGCTTTTCACCACCTGCGGCAAAAACATCTTGCCGGCGCCGAATAGGTCGCCGACGATGTTCATGCCATCCATAAGCGGACCTTCGATTACTTCGATAGGACGACCGCCGCGCTCGGCAACCTGTGCGCGCGCCTGCTCCGTGTCTTCGACGATGAACTGCGTAATGCCTCGCACGAGAGCGTGCGCAAGGCGCTTTTCCACCGGGTCGGCGCGCCACGCAAGATCTTCCTTGCGCTCCTTGCCGCCGGCCTTGATCGTTTCGGCCAGTTGCACCAGACGCTCGCCGGCGTCGGGCCGGCGATTCAGCACCACGTCTTCGACAGCGTCGCGCAGCGTGGGATCGATGTCTTCGTATACGCCCAGCTGTCCGGCGTTGACGATTCCCATCGTCATACCGGCGCGAATAGCGTGGTACAGAAATACGGTGTGGATCGCCTCGCGCACATGGTCATTTCCAC
>DATLMT010000232.1:0-12442 GCA_035537135.1 Burkholderiaceae bacterium
GACTCTTTTTGCAGCTGCTCAATGTACGCGATGAAGTCACCGTCCTTGGGCTCTTGCGTGTTGATCATGTCGTCACCGCCGGGCCCAAAAGGTACTGAGGCGCATCATGCAAGCCTGAATGCGATTTCGGCAATCAAACGCCGAGCCTGCACCAGCTTGTTCGCGGTGGGCAACGTCGTCACTTCCTTGGCATCCACGAGCGACAGCTCACTGCTATCCGTGCCGAACACATCCTGCGCACGGTTCGCGACCATCAGCGGAACTTTCTTGCCGGCGAGCTTGGCACGTGCGTTCGCGACAACGTCGTCACTTTCTGCGGCAAAGCCAACGCAGTACGGCGGTGTGGGAAGGGCTGCCACGGCCGCCAAGATGTCGGGGTTTGGCGCGAAATGCAACGTCGGCGGCGTTGCGGCAGCGTTCTTTTTGATCTTGCTCGCGCTTTGATTGCTGACGTGCCAATCTGCCACGGCTGCCACCGATATAAAGATGTCGGCGGGAAGCCGACTCATGACCGCCTTCATCATTTCACGCGCAGTCGTCACATCGACGCGTTGCACGCCGTGCGGCGTCGCCAGCGCAGTGGGCCCGGCGACCAAAGTCACCTCGGCACCGGCGTCACGTGCGGCCCGCGCTATCGCGAACCCGGTCTTGCCCGACGACAAGTTTGTAATGCCACGCACTGGGTCGATCGGCTCAAAGGTCGGCCCCGCCGTCAGCAGCACTTTCTTACCCGCCAGCAGCTTCGGTTGAAAAAACGAAACGATGTTGTCCAGCAACTCCTGCGCTTCAAGCATGCGGCCGAAGCCGGTTTCGCCGCATGCCTGAGCCCCGCTGGCAGGGCCGATGATTGTGATCCCGTCGGCGCGCAGCTGCGCAATGTTTCGCTGGGTCGCAGGGTTGTCCCACATCTCCACATTCATCGCCGGGGCGACGAGCAAAGCCGTGCGCGCGCGGTTGCGCGCCAGTGCGAGCGTGGTCAGCAGATCATCAGCAAGTCCGTATGCAAGCTTCGCCAGAAAATCAGCGGTTGCGGGCGCGACAATCACCGCATCGGCGGTGCGCGTCAGCTCAATGTGCGGCATCGCGTTGCCGGTCGTGCGGTTCAACTGATCGGTCTCGACCGGGCGCCCACTTAGCGCCTGCATTGTGGTCGCTGTAACGAACTGCTGCGCACCCGCAGTCATCACAACCTGGACGGTCGCGCGTTCGTCCTGCAGTCGGCGCACCAGCTCGCACACCTTGTACGCGGCAATTCCGCCGGTCATGCCGACGACGAGATGTTTGCCGGCGAGCTGCATCTACCTGGCGCGCCCCACGCGGCGCAGTTCATCGACGATCAGCAAGGCAGCACCGCCGACAATCGCGCTATCCGCAAGGTTAAATGCCGGCCAGTGCCAACCGCCCCAGTGAAAGTCGAGAAAATCGATGACGTGACCATAAGTGATGCGATCGATTACGTTGCCAAGCGCACCGCCCAGAATCATGGAGAGCGCCAGCGCAAACAACCGCTGGTGACCGTGCCTGGCAAGCAGATACAGAATGAATGTCGAAGCGGCGAGCGCAACAGCGATCAGAAACCCCTCCTGCCAACCCGACGCAGACGCCAGAAACGAAAACGCAGCCCCTTTGTTGTACGCGAGCACCAGATTGAAAAAGCTCGTGACTGGAACGACGTCCCCAAAGTCGAACCGCTTCTCGATGGTGATCTTTGTCAGTTGGTCGATCAGGATGATTCCGACTGCAACGCCCAGCCACGGCAGCATTCGCTGCGGGCCAGTGGGTTGTTTCACGAACGACATCAGGCAAACTCTCTAGGCTCGCCGACGCCAAACAGATTGCTGACGCAGCGTCCGCAAATGGACGGATGGTCGGCATTGATGCCTACGTCGGGCCGCCAGTGCCAGCAGCGGCCGCACTTGCTGTGCGACGAGGGCGTGACCACGATCTGCCGATCGTCTTGCTCTTCAACGGCCGTAACACGCGCCGCCGACGTAATCAACACGAACTTCAAGTCATCGCCGAGTGACTGCAATGATGCGGCGGTCTGTGCATCCGCGCGAATCTCGACTTCGGCCTGCAGTGACGAGCCGATCTCGCCGCGCTCTCGCAACGGCTCAAGCTGCTTCTGCACATCGGCGCGCACCGCGCGCAATCGAGTCCACTTGTCGATCAGTGCGTGTTCGCCGTCAGGCACGGGCAAATCAGCAAACGTTTCGGTAAAAATCGTACCGCCGGTTTTTTTCTTCAATACTTTCCATGCCTCTTCCGCAGTAAACGACAACAACGGTGCCATTAACTTCAGCAAGGCTTCGGTGATCAGGTACAACGCGCATTGCGCCGAACGGCGCTGCTTCGAATCCGGCCTCGTTGTGTACAGCCGGTCTTTAAGAATGTCCAGATAAAACGCGCCGAGGTCTTCCGATGCGAACGTTTGCAGCCGTGCAACGATCGGGTGGTATTCATAGCGGTCATAGTCGGCCTGCGTGCGGGCGGCCATCTCGCGAGTCATTGCCAATGCATAGCGGTCGATTTCGAGCCACTCGTTGAGCGGAAGCATGTCGCGCTCGACGTCGAGGTCACTGACGTTGGAGAGCAGAAATCGCAGCGTATTACGCAGTCTGCGGTAACTTTCGACAACCCGCTTCAGAATTTCGTCGGACAGCGTCAACTCGCCCGAATAGTCGGTGCTGGCAACCCAAAGGCGAATGATCTCCGCACCCAGCGTGTCGGCCACCTTCTGCGGCCCAATCACATTGCCCAGCGACTTGCTCATCTTGCGCCCATTGCCGTCGACCACGAATCCGTGCGTCAGCAGCGCCTTGTAGGGCGGCACGCCGTTGAGCATGCACGAGGTCAGCAGCGACGAGTGAAACCAGCCGCGATGCTGGTCGGATCCCTCCAGGTACATCTGCGCCGGGAAGTGCGATTCGGCGGCGTGCGAGCTGCGCAGCACCGTTTGATGCGTGACGCCCGAATCGAACCAGACGTCGAGCGTGTCGCGGTTCTTCACATAGTGGTCAGCATCGTCGCCGAGCAACTCGCGCGGATCCAAGTCCTGCCACGCTTCAATGCCGGCCTGCTCGATGCGCTGCGCGACCTGTTCGAGCAGCTCCTGCGTGCGCGGATGGAGCGCGCCCGTCTCCTTGTGCACAAAAAACGCCATCGGCACGCCCCATTGCCGCTGGCGCGATAGCGTCCAATCGGGTCGATTCGCGATCATTCCGTGCAGCCGCGCCTTGCCCCATTGCGGATAGAACTGCGTTGCCTCGATGCCGGCCAACGCCAGCTGCCGTAAAGTCGTCGCGCCTTCGCTGGGTACTAGATCCATGCCGGCAAACCATTGCGACGTTGCGCGATAAATGATCGGTGTCCGGTGCCGCCAGCAATGCATATAGCTGTGCGTGATTTTTTCGACGTGCAGCAGGTGACCGCGTTCCCGAATGACATCGACAATCTTCGGATTCGCGTCCCAGATTTTTATGCCACCGAACAGCGGCAGCGATTGCGCAAACACGCCGTCGGCCTGCACCGGATTGATGATCTCGTCATCGGTCATGCCGTGCGCCTTGCACGACACGAAGTCTTCGATACCGTACGCGGGGGACGAGTGCACGATTCCCGTGCCGGTGTCGAGTGCGACGTAGTCGCCCAGATAGATGGGCGAGTCGCGCTCATAAAACGGATGGCGAAAGCGAATCAGAGAAAGATTCTTGCCGGCCGTTTGTGCGAGCGTCGTCGCCCCGAGCTTGTAGGCAGCGGTGCACGAGTCTCTGCGAGCGCTCGCTAGAACCAGCAGCCCGCGCTCGGTATCGATCAGGTCATAGCTGGCTTCGGGATGAACATTCAACGCCTGATTGGACGGAATGGTCCACGGCGTCGTCGTCCAAATCACGGCGAACGCGGGCTTGTTGGGCAGCGCCGAAAGTTTGAATGCGGCTGAGAGCTGCTCGCGCTGGTCATCGCGCAATGGAAACGCGACATCGACTGCGAGATCGACCTTGTCCTGATACTCGACCTCAGCTTCGGCCAGCGCCGAGCCGCAGTCGAAACACCAGTTGACCGGCTTCAGGCCGCGAAACACGAAGCCCTGGTCCATAATTTTGGCCAGTGTTCGCAGTTCGTCGGCCTCGTTTCTGAAGTCCATCGTCTTGTACGGACGATCCCATTGCCCCAACACGCCAAGACGTTTGAAGTCTTTCTTTTGGCGTTCGATCTGCTCGGCGGCGTGTGCGCGCGAGCGCGCCTGCACTTCGCGAGTCGGCAAGCCTCTGCCGTATTTTTTTTCGATCAGAATTTCGATCGGCATGCCGTGACAATCCCAGCCAGGGACGTACTGCGCGTCGAAGCCTGCCATCTGCCGGCTCTTGACGACAAAATCCTTCAGCGTCTTGTTGAGCGCCTGCCCCATGTGAATGTCGTTGTTGGCGTACGGCGGCCCGTCGTGCAAGATCCATTTGGGGCGACCGACAGACGCGGCGCGGATCTGACCATAGACATCCTGCGCGTCCCACTCAGCTACCCACTGCGGCTCGCGCTTGGCCAGATCGCCGCGCATCGGGAACGGTGACTCAGGCAGATTCAGCGGATACTTACGCGTCGTCGGATCAGGCGCCGGTTTTCGTTTTTCGTCGGGCATACGGTGCATTCAGGACGCGACTGCGCCACTCAATATTGAGCGCGCAAGCACGGCGTCGTCGCCGATTGCGGCCGATAGGGCGCCAAGTGTCTCGTACTTTTGCTCGTCGCGCAGTTTTTTAACGAACTCTACGGTTACCAACCGACCGTATACGGCCTCCGCAAAATCGAACAGATGCACTTCCAGCAGCCAACGTCCGGAGTTGTCAAGTGTCGGACGCAGACCAATGCTGGCCACACCGGCGACAGAACGTTCGGCAAGGCAGTGCACACGGACCGCAAAAATTCCCTGTAACGCGGGACGCGAGTGTTCGATCTTCAAATTCAGCGTCGGAAATCCGAGCGATCGTCCAAGCTTGCGCCCGTGCAGTACGCGGCCGCTGATTGCGTACGCCCGACCGAGCAGCCTTGAAGCAGCTGTCAGATCCCCGACACCCAGCGCCTGACGCACAGCGGTGCTCGAGATACGCTCGCCGTCGTCTAACACGGTGGGCATAACTTCGAGCTCGAAAGCGCCGCGCCCCGCATAGTCGGCAAGCAGGGGTGTATCACCCGCGCGCCGCGCGCCGAATCGGAAGTCATCGCCCACCAGAAGCCATTTCATTTCGCAGCCGGCGATTAGCACGTCCTCAACGAACGCAGTCGGCGTCAGGTGAGCGAAGCGGCGATTAAAGTGCGCAACGAACGTGCGTTCGATGCCACAACGCTCGAAAGAAGTGAGCTTGTCGCGCAGGTTCGACACGCGTGCCGGCGCTCGCTCTGGATTAAAAAATTCGCGCGGATGTGGCTCGAACGTCATCACTGCCGGCGTCAGATTTCGCTCCCGCGCGCAGGCCACAATGCGCGCTAGCAGCGCTTGGTGGCCGCGATGAACGCCGTCAAAATTGCCCACCGTCAGCGCGCACGGCACACGATCGGACAAGGGCGGAGCGCCGCGATAAACCTTCATAGACAGACAGTGATTGCTACGCAAAAAAACAGCCGCAAAGTATACGGTCGAGCAGCGCATCACATTGATTCTTCAAGCGTTTAGAAACTCGCACCAGTACAATTCGCAGTGTGACCAACAGCGCATCCAAGCCCGTCATCAAGCCAATCGTGGTCCTGGTGTCGGGCCGCGGCAGTAATTTGCAGGCGCTGTTGACGACCGCAAGCGCGCAGCAATGGGAATTCGAACTCGGCGCCAAGGTCGTCGCGGTCGTCAGCAACCGCGCTGACGCGCAAGCGCTCGACGTCGCGCGTATGCACGATGTTCCGGTTCATATTCTCGAGCACGAGCGATTCGATTCTCGTGCTGCGTTCGACGATTTACTGGCGCGAACAATTGATTTCTATGAGCCACAGCTGATCGTGCTGGCGGGCTTCATGCGCGTGCTAACGCCTGCATTCGTCCGTCGCTATGTGGGGCGTCTGATCAACGTTCATCCGTCGCTATTGCCCTCGTTTCCCGGATTGGCCACGCATCGGCGTGTGCTCGACGCTGGGGTGCGCACGCACGGCGCCACCGTCCACTTCGTTTCAGACGCCGTCGATGCCGGCCCGATCATTGCGCAGGCGGCGGTGGCGGTGTTTCCGGATGACGATGAAGCGTCGCTTGCGGCACGCGTGTTGCAGCAGGAGCATCGGTTATTGCCGCAGGCTGTACGTCAGGTGCTCGAAGGCCAAGTGCGAGATGAGCGCCAGGGCAAGCTGTTGGTAGCGAACGAGCTGCACTCATGAGGACCGGGGCCACGCGGGACGCGAAACGGCAAGGCCGCAAACGCCCCGATGCCGACCGTTTCAAGTCTCACAGGTCGAGCGGACGCAACGGGCCGCCAAGCGAGCCACGGTCGAAGTCGGCGTCGCGCCGCGCGGCAGGCAGTGAGGCCGCGTATTCATCGAGCCGCATCACTTCTCTTGTGGTTGATTCTCTGGCGGCAGCGCTGGCCCTGATCCTGAAGTTCGATGGACCGTCGGACGTTTTGCTGTCGCGCTTTTTTCGCCTGCATCCTTCACTCGGTCAGCGCGACCGCGGCTTGATCGCCGAAGCGGTGTTCTTCGCCTTACGGCGCTATGCAACGCTCGGTTGGATGATGCAGCCGGCGCACCCGGGGCGTGCGGCCCGCTTTGCCGCCTTGCTGACGTTGGCGCGCCAACACGGAATCGAAGCGATCGACGAGCGCGCCTTGCGAGGCGACGCCGGCGCAGTCAAGCAGTCGCTGATGATCGATGTGGCGCAGTCGCCTGCCGAGGTGCGGGCCGAGCTGCCGCTGTGGCTCTTTGCACAGATCGAGCGCCAGTATCACGATGCACTGCCGTTGACCGAAGCATTGAAGGAAAGCGCGCCGCTCGATCTGCGCGTGAACTCGATCAAGGCGTCACGTGCAGAAGTCCTTGAAGAGCTTACCGCCCATCACGTCGGTGCAGCACCCACGCCGTACTCGCCCGATGCGATTCGTCTTGCCAGCAAGCCCGCATTGACGATCTGGCCCGCCTATCGGGAGGGCCGCATTGAGGTGCAGGACGAAGGCAGTCAGTTGATCGCGCGATTGGTGCAGCCGCGACGCGGCGAGATGGTCGTCGACTTTTGCGCCGGCGCTGGAGGCAAGACCCTGGCGTTGGGCGCTTTGATGCGAACCAGCGGCCGCCTGTATGCGTTCGACGTTAACGAAAGGCGGCTTGCCGGCATAGGCCCACGCCTGAAGCGCAGCGGCCTGTCGAACGTGCATCCGGTGGTGATACGCAACGAGTCGGATATCCGGGTGAAGCGATTAAACGGCAAGTGCGACCGCGTGCTGGTTGATGCGCCGTGTTCGGGCAGCGGAACCCTGCGCCGCAATCCCGATTTGAAGTGGCGCTTTGCTGAGAGCGAGCTGCTGCGCGTCAACGATTTGCAGCGCGCGGTGCTGCGCGCAGCGGCACGGCTGCTGAAGCCAGGTGGACGTCTGGTGTACGCGACGTGTTCGTTGCTGACGCAAGAGAATCAGGCAGTCGCAGAAGCGTTCCTCGCCGACCATTCCGAGTTTGAGCTGGTGCCGGCGGCAACCGTACTGCGCGCACAGTCGATCGACGTTGAGCACGCCGGCCGTTTCGCGCCTTACTTCGTCATGCTGCCGCACCTGCACCGTACCGACGGCTTTTTTGCAGCAGTCTTCGAGCGCCGCTGAGCGGCGGTAAGCACCCGTGAACCGACAAACGCTATTCGAAGAAGTTGTCCACGTCTTGCGCAACGAGTTGTCGCACCCACCACAGGCGTGGCAGCTGGCAGTCATCGTCGTTGCGCTGTTGGCAGGCTGGTTTTATGCGCGCCAAATCGAAAGACGTGCGCGTGCGACTTTGACAGCTGCCGCCAGCGCATCGCAAGGCGTGCGCGTCGACGTCCTGAAATTTTCTATCGACGGCTTCCGTCGGCTCGCGTTTCCAGTCGCGGCGATGGTATTACTGGTGCTCGGCGGGCTGGTGCTCTATTTCGGCGGCATGGTGCGCTCTGGAGAAGTGCACTTGTTGCGGCTGGCGTTGCTTCTGCTCGGCGCGATGGCCGCCATTCGATTGTTTGTCTATGTACTGCGCCGCTCGCTGCAACGTGCTGCGTGGATCGGCACCTTCGAGCTTGCCATCGCCTTCACGATCTGGATCGTCGTCGCGCTGTATGTCACTGGCCTGCTCGATGACCTGGTCAATTACTTCGACACGATTCGTTTTCCAGTCGGCAAGCCGCCACTGACGCTTTGGGACATTCTGGCTGGAGTTGTCAGTGTCGTACTGACCGTACTGGCGGCGCTGTGGGCAGGATCAGTGATCGAAGCGCACTTGATGGGCGCGAAGTCGTTGGCGCCAAATTCGCGCGTGGTGCTGGCGCGGCTGGTGAAGGCGCTGCTGACCGTGGTCGCAGTATTGCTGGCGCTGTCATTTGTCGGCATCGATCTGACGCTGTTATCGGTTTTCGGCGGCGCCCTTGGTGTCGGCCTCGGCCTCGGCTTGCAGCGCATCGCAAGCAACTACGTCAGTGGCTACATCATTCTGCTCGATCGCAGCCTGTCCATCGGCGACATGATCACGGTCGACAAGTTTTACGGTGCTGTGTCGCAGATCAATGCTCGCTACACAGTGATGCAGGCGCTCGACGGCACAGAGACCATCGTGCCGAACGAAATGCTCGTCAGCACGCCTGTAATCAACCACTCGTACAGCCATACGTCGGTGCAGGTGATCGTGAAGTTGTCGATCGCCTACAACGCCGATGTCGACCGCGCACTGCAAATCCTGGTCGAAGTGGCGGCGGCGCAGTCGCGCGTGTTGGCCGATCCGCCGCCTTCGGCCTTTATCACCGGTTTCGGCGCGGACGGAATCGACATGCAGATCGGTTTCTGGATCCGCGATCCCGAGGCGGGGAGCCTGCCGATTCGATCGGAAATTGCACGCTCGGTGCTGAAGCGATTTCGCGATGAGGGCATTGAAATACCCGCACCGCAACGCGATGTAAGGATTACGTCTGTTTCAGGCGTGATGCCGTCTGCGCCTGGGGCAGGTACTCCGGCAACCGGCCCGTCCTAGTTGATTGCCCAAATAGGGCGCGCAAATTGCCATTTCCAAGGCTTTCATACCGGCGCTGCGTACAATGTGGCGACCGTGCGTGAAGTATCCTGAACCATCCGCACAGCGGCGGTCTGACTTGGCAGTAATTTGAGGAACCTGAATGTATCTGCTTGAATTTCTGGACGGTGGTCTGTTGCAGCTTAGCTGGTGGCAGCTAGTCGTCGCCGCACTCGTCTTGACGCACATCACGATCGCCAGCGTCACGATTTACTTGCATCGCAGTCAGGCGCACCGAGCGCTCGACCTTCATCCCGCAGCCGCGATGTTCTTCCGAGTCTGGCTGTGGCTGACCACCGGCATGCTCACCAAGGAGTGGGTTTCGATTCACCGTAAGCATCACGCGCGTGTGGAAACGGCTGAAGACCCGCACAGCCCGCAAACTCGGGGCATCAGGGCGGTGCTGTGGACCGGCTCTGAGTTGTACATGGAAGAGGCGAAGAACGCCGATACCCTGACACGCTTTGGGCAAGGCACGCCGGACGACTGGATTGAACGCAATATCTTTTCGCGTTACACATGGCAGGGCGTCGGTCTTATGGTTGGCGCGGATTTAATCTTGTTCGGCTTTGCCGGCCTTGCCATTTGGGGCATACAAATGCTCTGGATTCCGTTCCACGCCGCCGGAGTGATCAACGGGATCGGACACTGGTGGGGCTATCGTAACTACGATTCACCCGATGCCAGTAACAACATCGTGCCTTGGGGTATTTGGATTGGCGGCGAAGAACTGCACAACAATCATCACACTTACCCGACGTCGGCCAAGTTCTCTACCAAGTGGCACGAGTTCGATATCGGTTGGGTTTACATCCGTGGGCTGCAAGCGCTGGGTCTGGCGAAGGTGTTACGCGTCGCGCCCAAGCCGCAGGTCGCCGAACCGAAGCGATCGATCGACTTGGAAACGCTGCAGGCGGTTGTTTCGAATCGTTACGATCTGTTGGCCAAATATGCGCGCTCACTCAAGGTGGCGCACCGCGACGAGCTGCAGAAGCTTGCCTTGTCCGGAGACGAGCACGCTCGCTTTGCGCGCTTAAGGCGTGTTTTGCGCAAGGGCGACGTGTCGCAGCTAGCGACCGCGGAACAGCAATCGCTGTCTGACATGATGCAGCACAGTCGCGTCATGAAAACGTTGGTGGAGATGCGCACGGAGCTGTTGTCCACCTGGGAGCGTTCGTCGGCCTCGCGCGAGCAGATGTTGACGCACCTGCAGGACTGGATACATCGCGCCGAAGCGAGCGGGATCCACGCGCTGCAGGAAGCTGCGCTCAGGATGCGCAGCTATCGTTACGCAGCCGCGTAGGTGGACTGTTTGGCGGTACAAAAAAGCCCGGCATCGCCGGGCTTTTTTACGTGTGCTTTGACCTATTCATTTACTTCAGCTTTATCTCTTTGTACGCGACGTGCTTGCGTGCCACCGGATCGAACTTGTTCATCTGCAACTTGTCCGGCGTGGTTTTCTTGTTTTTTGTAGTGGTGTAGAAGTGGCCGGTACCGGCCGTTGATTCCAGCTTGATTTTCTCGCGGGCGCCTTTCGCCATGATTTTCCTTCGTTAAATTTCGCCGCGCGCACGCAGGTCCGCGAGCACGACGTCGATGCCGAGCTTATCGATAGTTCGAAGCGCCGCATTGGTGACGCGCAGGCGCACCCACCGGTTTTCACCTTCGATCCAGAAACGCCGATATTGAAGATTCGGCATGAACCTGCGTTTAGTCCGATTGTTGGCGTGCGAGACGTTGTTGCCGGTCATCGGCCGCTTGCCCGTTACTTGACACACGCGTGCCATGAGTGCTCCTGATGCGATTGCGCAAAGCCGCGAAGTATAAGCGCTTGCAGGCTTTCGAGCTACAGAAGTCCACGCTCCGCAAACGATACTGTGGCCGCGCCCGCGACGATCAGGTGGTCTAGCACCTTAACGTCGACCAGCGATAGCGCCTGCTTCAGATTTGAAGTCAACAGTTCATCTGCGCGGCTAGGCTCGGCAACGCCCGACGGATGGTTGTGCGCAAAGATGATTCCGCCCGCGTTGTGCTTCAGTGCATGCTTTACGACTTCGCGCGGATAAACGCTCGTTTGCGACAAGGTCCCACGGAACAATTCTTCGGTGGCAATGAGTCTGTTCTGCGAATCGAGGTACAGCGCAATGAATACTTCGTGCTCCAGTCGGGCCAGGTTTAGCCGCAAGTAGTCGCGCACCTTTCCCGGCGATGACAGCACCGTGCCCTGCTTAACGTCCTCTTTCAGCGCGCGCCTCGCAAGCTCAAGTACGGCCTGCAGTTGTGTGTACTTGGCCGGACCGAAGCCGCCGATGGCGTGCAACGCCTCGGGCGACGCTGCGAACAGTCCATTCAACCCGCCGAATCGCGCCAACGCGTCGCGCCCGAGTTCGATCGCCGATCGTCCTGGCGTACCCGTGCGCAGGAACACCGCCAGCAGTTCGGCGTCTGACAACACCTGCGCACCGCTTGCCAGCAACCGCTCGCGTGGGCGCTCGCCTTCGGGCCAATCCTTGATCGCCATGAGTCTGTCTCGACTAAACTTGCTGCCGATGAACGTCAACGATCGTAGCGCGCCGGTCGAGCACCAACTGGCCGAACATCACGCCGCCGAACCGATGGAGATCGTGCTGGCGCAGCCCCGGGGTTTCTGCGCCGGCGTGGATCGAGCGATCGAAATTGTGGAGCGCGCCCTTTCGGTGCATGGCGCGCCAATTTACGTTCGTCACGAGATTGTCCACAACAAATACGTGGTCGACGACTTGCGCACCAAGGGCGCGGTGTTTATTGACGACCTCGGTCAGGTGCCGACCGGCGCGATCGTCGTGTTCTCTGCGCACGGAGTGTCGAAGGCGGTACAGCGCGACGCGCAGCAGCGCGGCCTGCGCGTGTTCGACGCCACGTGTCCGCTGGTGACCAAGGTGCACGTCGAAGTCGCGAAGCTGCGCGCCGCCGGACGCGAGATCGTGATGATCGGGCACCTCGGTCATCCGGAAGTCGAAGGGACGATGGGGCAGTCCGACGGTGGTATGCACCTTGTCGAAAGCATCGAGGATGTGCAGCAATTGCAGGTTCGCGCACCCGAGTCGCTTGCCTACGTCACGCAAACGACACTTTCGCTGGACGATGCGGCCGCGATTATCGCCGCATTGAAGGTGCGTTTCCCTACGATCGCAGAGCCGAAAAAAGCCGACATCTGCTATGCGACGCAAAACCGGCAAGACGCAGTCAAGTTCAT
>DATLMT010000233.1:0-2249 GCA_035537135.1 Burkholderiaceae bacterium
GTCCTTGACGTGCGCCTTGAAGTGGTCGGTAAGCTCGTTGATACGAGCAGTGAGCAGCGCGATCTGCACTTCGGGTGATCCGGTGTCGGCTTGGGCGCGCTGGTACTTAGCGACGATTTCCGATTTGTTGATATCTGCAACTGACATAGCGTCCCTTTCAGTGAACTTCACACGCGGACACGGAAGGATGGCCGTGCCGTGGAAAGCTGGCGATTGTAACGCAGGGCAGCGAGGCGCTGGCGGGGCGAATCGCGGCGCGACCGTGGGGCGCTACGCCGGGCGACGCTGCACTGCTGCACCCCTGTGCGGACTCAACGACCGGGGCAATTGATCGTGTGGGCGGGTCAGCGTGCCGCCGACGTTTGCGGGTTCAGCCGCTCTCCGGTCATGTACAGCTTATTCAGCGCGTTCAGATAAGCCTTGGCCGACGCCGCGATGATGTCGGGATCGGCCCCGGTGCCGTTGACGATGCGACCGGCGCGCGATAGCCGCACCGTTACTTCGCCCTGTGCTTCAGTGCCGGTGGTGATCGCGTTGACCGAGTAAAGGACCAGCTCGCACCCGCTTTTGACGCGGCTCTCGATCGCCTTTAGCGATGCGTCCACCGGACCATTGCCGTCGGACTCCGCAGCCACTTCCTGGGGCCCGATCGAAAACACGATCTTCGCGTGCGGCCGCTCGCCGGTTTCGGATTTCTGCATCATCGATATCAGTTTGAAATGCTCGTCGTGCGGAGTCACGGCTTCGTCCGAGAACAGCGACTGAATGTCTTCGTCGAAAATCTCTGACTTGCGATCGGCAAGCTCCTTGAACGCTGCAAAGGCAGCGTTCAGATCCGTTTCGCTTTCTAGCGGAATCGATAGCTCGTTTACACGCTGCTTGAATGCGTTGCGGCCCGACAGCTTGCCCAGCACGATCTTGTTGGCTTGCCAGCCGACATCTTCGGCGCGCATGATTTCGTAGGTGTCCCGCGCCTTTAAAACGCCGTCCTGATGTATGCCCGACGCATGCGCAAACGCATTCGCGCCCACCACGGCCTTGTTCGGCTGCACGGCGAAGCCGGTAATGCCCGCCACTAGCTTCGACGCCGGCACGATCTGCGTCGTGTCGATGCCAACGTCAAGATTGAAAAAGTCGCGCCGCGTGCGTACCGCCATCACTACTTCCTCAAGTGAGCAGTTGCCGGCGCGCTCGCCCAGGCCGTTGATCGTGCACTCGACCTGGCGCGCGCCGCCGAGCATCACACCCGCGAGCGAATTGGCGACCGCCATGCCTAGGTCGTTATGACAATGCACGCTCCACACGGCCTGGTCCGAGTTTGGAATCCGCTCTCGCAGCTGGCGCAGAAACTGTCCGTACAACTCGGGAACCGCGTAACCCACCGTGTCGGGAATGTTGATCGTTGTCGCGCCTTCCGCGATCGCCGCTTCCAGCACACGGCACAGAAAGTCGGGCTCGGAGCGGTAGCCGTCCTCAGGCGAGAACTCGACGTCGTCGGTAAATTGTCGCGCAAAGCGCACCGAAAGCTTCGCCTGCTCGTGCACCTGCTCGGGTGACATGCGCAGCTTCTTTTCCATGTGGAGCGCCGAGGTGGCGATGAAGGTATGGATGCGCTTCGACTTCGCACCCTGCAGCGCCTCAGCGGCACGGCTGATGTCGCGATCGTTGGCGCGCGCCAGTGAGCACACGGTCGAATCCTTGATGGCGTTGGCGATCGACTTCACCGCGTCAAAATCGCCGTTGGAAGACGCCGCAAAGCCCGCTTCGATCACGTCGACACGCAGACGCTCGAGCTGCTTTGCGATCCGCAGCTTTTCTTCGCGTGTCATCGAAGCACCGGGACTCTGTTCGCCATCGCGCAAGGTGGTGTCAAAAATGATTAATCGGTCGGTCATCGGAAGCTCCAGCAGCAAAACAAACGTGGTCTTTCCCGCCCGGCTCGCGGCTCAGGCGCGGTAGTACTCAAGTTGTGGGGAAGGAGTTATCTGCGCGCGGGGCGCAGCAGTAGCAGCGCGGGCAGCAAGCCAAGCGCGGCGGAAATTCGAATGCTGGCAAAGATGCGATTCATGTGCAGCCAGTCTAAGGCCAAAGCGCGAGGCGAACAACGCCTTATTGCACCTTGCTGGCAGCATCCGGAACGGCTGGCGCGGCTTTCGCCGCCGGTACTGGCTTCACGGGGTTCGGCTGGTGCTTGTACCAACGCCATGCCAGATAGACGTAGCCGGAAAATGCGTAGCAGCAGAACAGCG
>DATLMT010000234.1:0-5769 GCA_035537135.1 Burkholderiaceae bacterium
GGCGATCAACGAAGGCTCGAGATCGCGCGCGCACTTGCAACTGACCCGAAGCTGCTTGCGCTCGACGAACCGGCGGCGGGCATGAACGCGACCGAGAAACTCGCACTGCGCTCACTGCTCGAAGCGATCAGCAGCGATGGTGTGACGATCCTGTTGATCGAGCACGACGTAAAGCTGGTGATGGGCTTGTGCGACCGGGTCACCGTACTTGACTACGGCAAGACAATCGCGGTCGGCACGCCAGGCGATGTGCAGCGCAATCCCGCCGTCATCGAAGCGTATCTCGGTGCTGCCCACACGAACGTTGCGACCAAGGCAACCGCATGAGTGACGCGGTTCTGCGTGTGCACGGCCTGAAGGTCGCGTACGGAGGCATTCAAGCAGTCAAGGGAATCGATCTCGAAGTGCGCGCAGGCGAGCTCGTAACACTGATCGGCGCCAACGGTGCCGGCAAGACGACGACGCTGAAGGCAATCACCGGCACACAGGCTTGGAGTGGTGAAATCGACTACATGGGCGCATCGACCAAAGGTCAGGCGCCGTTCCAGCTGCTGACGCGGGGTCTGACCATGGTGCCCGAAGGTCGCGGCGTATTCGCGCGCATGAGCGTTACCGAGAATCTGCAGATGGGCGCATTTGTGCGCAAGGATGGCGACGGCATCAAGCGCGACATTGATCAGATGTTCGAAATCTTTCCGCGACTGAAGGAACGCGCCAAACAGCTCGCGGGAACATTGTCGGGTGGCGAACAGCAAATGCTCGCGATGGCGCGCGCATTGATGAGCCAGCCCAAATTACTGCTGCTTGACGAGCCATCGATGGGTCTTGCCCCGCTCCTGGTCGAAAAAGTGTTCGACGTGATTCGCTCGGTGGCCGAGCGCAAGGTGCCGATGTTGCTGGTGGAACAAAACGCGCGGCTTGCATTGGAGGCTGCGCATCGTGGATATGTGATGGAGTCGGGTTTGATTACGCTATCGGGCGATGCGAAGTCGCTGCTGATTGATCCGAAAGTGCGGGAAGCATACTTGGGCGAAGCTGCTTAAAGCGTCGCAGGCGCCAGCGTTTGTGCAGCGGCGCTGCTGGCGCGACAGCTAGTGCTCGACCTGCACGTCTGTTACCCACATCAACTCGCACGAGCCTCCGCCCGTGTCATCTCGCGTCAGCGATGAGCGCCAGGTCCACCCGTCTGCGTGTCGAACATTGATCAGGTAGCCGCTGAGCTTCACCACCGCGCCCTTCTCTACTTTGAGGAGCCGGTTCCGTACGGAATCATCCGCCGGCACTAAATGGGTATTGGCGGAGCTTTTTGCCATGATTGCAGGGTCGGCTGGTGGCGAGCCTTCCCAGCGGTAGTGATACCAGCGATTGCTCTGGCTGATGCTTAGTTGATCCAGCACTGCAGGATCGGACATTGGTCCCCATCCCAGCGCGAAATCGAGCGGGGATAATTCTGCTTCGCGGCCGACGCGATAGCGCTCGATCGACAACACCTTGGCGCGTATGTCATAGCTCGCCAGCGGCTCGATGACATAGCCGGCGCGCTGCAGCGCCGCCGCACTCGCACTTGATTGAAGCGGTATCTCAGCAACCGGGCCCGTTTTTAGAACGCGCCGATCGGCGGCGCGGTCGTGCACGAAGTAGGCGACGCACGCCGCCATTCCAAGACCGACAAACCAAGGCTTAAGGCGCTCCATTGCGCCGTTATAGATCTACGCCGCCGTGTTCGTGTCGGTAAACAGCGGTGACTTTGCGAGCGTTATTGCTTGAACGCTGGCCGCTGAACAGACGTCACACCCGGCGTACCGATACCTTGACGTCCATGCCGACGTAATCGGAAGCAGCGCCAAACCAGCTACCGCTGAGGGGCGCCGCCAGCTTCGGATCGCGCGCGAAGGCAACGCGAATCAGATTGGCGCTGCGAAAGATGGCGTTGGTTGGATCGAATGGAACCCAGCCTGCGCCGGGTAAATAAACGTCAAGCCATGCGTGCGTGGCCCCAGCGCCGACGATGCCTTCATCCCAGCCGTTGTCCTGCGCCGGGTCATATAGGTAACCGGAGACAAAGCGACCGGCCATTCCGAGGCGCCGCACCGCTTCCATCATCAGCAACGCATAGTCTCGACAGCTTCCGGATCCGCGCGCAAGCGTTTCATCGGGTGTTTGCGTGCCTTCTTCGTTACGCACTTCGTATTTGAGTCCGCTTTTTATGGCGTCAGCCAGCGACATCAGCAGCTCTTTTGTGTCCGGCCGCGCGGCCTGCGAAAAAAACGGGCGCATCCATTCATATAAGCGACCGTCGGGATCGAGATAGTGCGGCTCGAGCATTGCACCGAGGTCGCGCCTCTCGTCGCCACTGTAGTCGAAGGGCCAGCGCTGCGCGTGCGCGGCGAGCGGCAAATCCTGCGCGCTGCGCACGCGGTGCTGTTCTATCTTAAAGCGACACGCGATCTTCAACTCAGCGGCCTCGGCTTGCGGCATCACCAGCGTGACCGAGTTCGATTGCGTGTCAAGCATCCAGTCAATGCGCGACGGCACGCTGACGTTCACGCCGGCTTCGAGCACTTGCACGTCGTGCCCTTCGCGCGGACGAAACATCAAGCGATGCTGTCCGAAGCGCACCGGCTTGCGGTAGTTGTAGGTCGTTACATGCTCGACGGTCAGCGAGCTGAGCGGACCCGTCGCTGGCGCGCTCGACTCCGGATCCGGCTCGCTGACTTCCAACACGTTGTTGCCCTGCATCTGCATCGCTAGCCGCTTAACCCTGCTTGCTCCGGCAGACCAAACATCAGGTTCATGTTCTGCACCGCAGCGCCGCTTGCACCCTTGCCGAGATTGTCTAGGCGCGCAATCAGCAGCGCCTGCTCGTTGGAATCGTTGGCAAACACGAACACTTCAATTCGATTCGTGCCATTTAAGGCCTCGGGCTGCAGATATGCACCATCAAGCAAAGCCGAGCTGTCATTCAACGGGCGCACCGTTACGAATGGCTCATCGGCAAAGTGGTCAACATAGGCAGCGTGCAGAGCTTCGCCGGTCACGCGTCCCGGCAGCTGGCCGGTGTGCAGCGGCACGGATACCAGCATGCCGCGCATGAAATCACCGACGTGCGGCGTAAACACCGGCGCACGATCGAGCAGACCCATCGTCTGCATCTCAGGAAGATGCTTGTGCGCAAGATTGAGCCCGTAAAGCACGATGCGCGCTGGACGATTCTCGGTACGTTGGTACGCCTCGATCAGCCTGCGTCCGCCGCCCGAATAGCCTGACACAGCGTTGACATTAATCAGCGTGCTCGGCGGAAGAATTTCGCGCTCGCGCAGCGGCCGTAACAGCGCAATGGCACCGGTCGGATAGCAACCCGGATTCGAGACGCGCTGCGCCGAAGCGATCGTCGTGCGCTGCGTACGCGTCATCTCCGGAAAACCGTAGACCCAGTCCGGTGCGGTCCGATGCGCGCTGCTCGCATCGATGAAGCGCGTTGCTCCCTGTCCCGCGAGCGCCACCGTTTCGCGCGCTGCATCGTCCGGCAGGCACAGGATCACCAAATCAACATCGTTCAGCACCTGTAGCTTCGCCGCCGCATCTTTGCGCCGCTGGACGGGCAGGCTTATCAGCTCAATGTCGTCGCGCGCGAGCAGTCGCTCGCGAATCTCGAGTCCGGTCGTACCGTGTTCACCATCGATGAAGACTCTCGGCTTTGCCATCCTCGCTCCGTGCAACTACGCCCCGACAAGATCTGCCTGGGTTGTGAACGCGTCGGCAAAGAACTCGCCGTCCGGCAAACCGCATTGTCCAACGAAGTCGCGCCGCGCAGCCTCGATCATCGCGGGCGCGCCGCACGCGTAGACCTGGAATGCCGACAGATCGGGTAGATCGTCCATTACCGCGCGATGAACGAATCCAGCCCGCCCCTGCCACGCGTCTTCCGGCTGCGGTTCGGACAACACGGGAACATAGCGAAAATTAGGCTGCTCGCGAGTCCATTGCTCAGGCAGCCCGGGCATGTACAGGTCCGGACGCGCACGGGCCCCCCAATAAAGGTGAACTTCGCGCGCAGGCCTGTCAGGTTCATCGCGGTTGATCCGTTTGTGGAAGACGTGTTCGGCGATGGCCTTGACGGGGGCAAATCCAGTGCCCCCGGCGAGAAGCACAATTGGCCGCACATTGTCTTCGCGCAAAAAGAACGTGCCGAGGGGCGCTTGAATGCGCAGGATGTCGCGCTCCTTGACCGACGGCTCGACTGCGCCGAATAAGCGATCCGTGAACACGCCGCCTGGGGTACGCCGGATATGCAGCTGAATCAGCTCGTCAGCGTGCGGCGCGGTCGCGATCGAATACTGTCGGCGCGCGCCGTCGCTCAGAATGAAATCGAGGTACTGGCCAGCACGAAACTGCAAACGCTCATTTGCGGGCAGCTGAAGCGAGATCACGGCCACGTCGGGGGCCGGCCATTCGATTTTGGCGATGCGTGCCGGCATTTTGCGAATTGGAATATCGCCGAAACCCGTCAGCTCGCGCGCCTCGATCACGACATCGGTCAGTGGCCGCGACGAGCAAACGAGTGCGAAGCCTTTCGCTTCATCGTCCGCCGACAACGCCGACGACGAGTGAACGCGGTGCACGAGCTTGCCCTCTCGCAGCTTGACGCGGCACGTACCGCACGCGCCGTTCTTGCAGCCGTATGGCAGACCAACGCCGTTGCGCAGCGCGGCGTCGAGTACGGTCTCCTCGTCTTCGACGCTGAAGGTGCGGCCGCTGGGACGAACCGTAATGCTAAAACCCATGCGCCGCTACGGCTTCAGGTACGCGTAACCCTCGCGGCTCTGCAGTTGCGTGATTCGCTGAACGCCGGAAGGCGTGTAAGTCACTTCCGAAATGAACTGTTTTTCTTCGAGCTTGCGATTGCGCAGCGTGATTTTGCAGACTTCGAATGTCACACCTTGCGACTTCAGATCCTGCACCGTCGCCTCAAATGGATTCTTGTTCGCATCCTGCGCGCCGGTCATCAGAAAATCGACCCCCTGTGCGTGCGCAACGACGACGATCTTCGCCTTCGGATCGACCTCCAGATGATTGCGAATGTTGCGCAGGCCGTTGGTCGCCTGTGCGAGCCCTTCGCCAAAGTGATAAACCACTTTGTCCTGCGCAAAGGCGGCGCAGGAAACTAACGTTATCGCGATCGCCACCAGTAGCCGCTGCTTGAACATCTTCTTCTCCCTGTGCGAAACGGTCGCACCCGACGTTGGTGCCGCTGAGAGGAGTCGAACCTCCGACCTTCGCATTACGAATGCGCTGCTCTACCAACTGAGCTACAGCGGCTGATTGATCACCCAAAGAGCGGCGCAGTATAAAGGTCGAGCTCAGGCGGCCTGGTGCATTGCGTGCTGCGTCAGCGCCCACGCAACGTGCTCGCGCACAAGCTCGCTCGGATGGTCCGCTCGCGTGCGCAAGGCGGCAATCACTTCCGCAGTTGTTGGAGCATTTCCAAGTGCCACCGCGATGTTGCGCAGCCATCGCTGATGGCCGATGCGGCGAATCGCAGAACCCGCATGGCGCTCGTCGAATTGCGCCTCGTCCCATGCGAACAGCTCGATCAGCGTTGCGCCATCAAGCCCGTTGCGCACGTCAAAGTCCGGCAGATGCGCGGTGCGAGCGAATTTATTCCATGGGCACACGAGCTGGCAGTCGTCACAGCCATAAACACGATTGCCGATCAGCGGACGCAGCTCGAGCGGAATCGACCCGTAATGTTCGATCGTCAGGTACGAG
>DATLMT010000235.1:0-4893 GCA_035537135.1 Burkholderiaceae bacterium
ACGACGTGGCATGGGCAAGACGCTTTGCTGCATAAGGACGGGCATTTCTGCGATGTTGCATATGCCGCCAGTCCTTTGGTGGCGGCCGGCATCGCCCTCGGCGCAGTCATCGAGGTGCGCGACGTGACTATCGAAAAATCACTTGAAGCGGCGCGCCGCGCGCTTCTTGAAAACGAGCAGCGCGCGCGCAGCGAGGCCGAAGCTTCGAACCGCGCCAAGGACGAGTTTCTGGCGATGCTTGGGCACGAGCTGCGCAATCCGCTCGCCGCAATCACCAATGCTTCGCACCTGCTGGGCCATCGGCGGGGTGATCAGTTGGCAGAAGCCCGCGCGGTCATTCAACGCCAGTCTGCTCATCTCGCCCGCTTGGTCGACGACCTGCTTGATGCAGCTCGCGTCGCGTCGGGGAAGATCGTGCTGGCGCAGGGTCCGCTCGATCTTGCCGAGGTGGTAAGCCGCACGCTGGCCACGTTGAATGCATCCGGAAGATCGCAACGTCATCGAATCTCTGTAAACCTCGAGCCAACGTGGGTTTTAGGTGACGAGACCCGGCTTGAACAAATCGTTACCAACTTAGCCACCAACGCGCTGCGCTATACGCCTGCCGGTGGCCATATCGAGTTTGGAGTGACGTCTGAAGACAACGATGCTGTGCTAACCGTCACCGATAGCGGCATCGGTATTCCAACGGAAATATTGCCGCATGTATTCGACTTGTTCGTGCAGGGGGACCGCGGCCTCGAACGCGCGCACGGCGGGCTTGGCATCGGTTTGACTTTGGTCAAGCGCCTAACCGAACTGCATGGCGGTACCGCGCATGCGTCGAGCGAGGGCACTGATCGCGGCAGTACTTTCACGATTCGGCTGCCGCGAATCAGTGTTCCTGGTGGTCACCGGCAACCGATGCTGCCGCTAAACAATGCGTTCGAGAAACGGCGGGTCCTGCTGATTGAAGACAACGGTGACGCGCGAGCGATGCTGCGCACTATTCTCGAACTCGCAGGTCACGTTGTTACGGAGCGCCCAGATGGCCCAAGCGGTTTGACCGCAGCACTGGATGTGCGGCCCGATGTCGCGTTGATCGATCTCGGTTTGCCCGGGCTCAACGGCTACGATGTCGCTCGCGGCATCCGTGACTCGATGCCGGACTATCCTATCAAGCTGATTGCAATCACCGGCTACGAACAGCCGCAGGATCGTCTGCAAGCGCTACAGGCAGGCTTCGATGCACATCTGGTGAAGCCTGTCGAACCTGACAGTGTGCTCAGGGAAGTCGCCGACACCTCGCACGTTTCGCAGCACGCCGGCTGAGCGCTTTTTGCGCCGGCCATCCAGCGCAGTGACATCACCAAGGCGGCCGAAGACGTCACGTTAAAAAGGGCGCTTCCAAGTCGCACGACCTTGGCACGCCGCCTGCTTAAAATCTCAGTCCCTGGGCACGTCCGTACAGACGTAAGGTCCAACCATGCCTCGCGCCATAGCCTCGCTCTCCCTTAGCTTTGGATTGGTATCGATCCCGGTCAAGCTGTACTCCGCGACTGAAAGTTCGAGCGCCGTCCGCTTCAAGCTGATGCGCAGTGATGGCGTGCGCGTGAAGCAACAGTACATCTCCGAAGAGCCTGAACCCCCATCCACCGAACGTGTCAACGACACCCGCCGACGGGCCGTCGAGCGAAGCGAAGAAGTAGTGCTCGAGCCATCAGCGCCCGTGAGCAACGTCAGACCTTTCACGAAAGTGTCGGCACGAGCCATCGAGCCCGAACCCGAAATCGAGATCGAGGAACCCGCTCCGGTTGTCGTTGAACGGAGCGACATGGTCAAGGGCTACGAATTCGAGAAAGGGAAATTTGTTCTGTTCACGACCGACGAGCTGAAAGCACTTGAAGAGGGTGCGCGGCAGACGGTCGACATCGTGGCGTTCGTCCCGCAAGAGACGATCGACCCGATCTACTACGACAAAGCGTATTTTCTGGCACCCGATAAGCGCGGCAGCAAACCCTACAGCCTGCTTCACGAGGCCATGCGTACCAGCGGCCGCTGCGCGCTCGCTAAGTGGGCGTGGCGATCAAAGCAATATGTGGTGCAGGTGCGGGCGGCTGAAGGCGGACTCGTGCTGCAGCAATTGCTGTACGCCGAAGAAGTTCGGTCGCTGCGTGATCTGAATATAGATTTGGTCTCGGTGGGGAAAGCCGAATTGCAGCTCGCCCTGCAGTTGATCGACCACATTTCGGAAGACGCGTTTGATCCGACTCAATTTGTCGATGAAGAGAAGCAGCGGATCCTGGCTGCTGTAGACAAGAAGATCGCAGGCAAGGAAATCGTGGCACCGCACCATGTCGAAGCGGCCGGCGCCGAGGTCATCGACTTGATGGAGGCACTGCGAGCGAGTCTCAGCGGCGCGGGTTCTGCACGAACGTCAAAGCAGGTGGCCGTAGCGTCAGAGAAAGACAATGGTGCGCGCGAAAGAAAACCTGCGCAGCGCGCCACGAAATCCGGCGAGCGTACGCCACGTAAAGTCAGCGCCAAGAAGTAGCGTGCTGTTGAATTTCTCGGTAGACACGTGACCTACGCCCACATTCAGATCGGTGCAAAAGATGTTCGGGCGCTGGTCGCTTTCTACGACGTCCTATTTTCTCGCTTGGGTTGGATTCGTGGAGTCGAACCTGATCAGGCCGGACCCGCTGGTGTGTATTGGCGACATACCGATCACCGATGGCCGCAGTTTGTCGTGAATGAACCCTTTAATGGACAGCCTGCGACTGTGGGCAATGGAAGCCAGGTTAGTTTTCTGACGGATAGCGCGGCAACAGTCGACGCACTTTGGACGGATGCGATTCGGGCCGGGGCGATGGACGAGGGTGCACCGGGGCTTAGGCCGCAATACGCGAGCGACTTTTATGCAGCGTACTGCCGCGATCCCGAGGGTCATAAGCTGTGCTTCGTCTACACCAGCAGCGATCGCGACTCGGCTGCTAAAGATTAGAACTCGGGTACGTTCAGCTCAAGCTCGTCCAGCCACACGCGTGCATTTCCATCGGACGGTGCTCTCCAATCACCGCGCGGGGACAGGCTCCCGCCAGAGACGACTTTCGGTCCGTTAGGCAATGCAGATCTTTTGTACTGGCTGATTTCGAAGAACCGGTACAGGAAGATGCCAAGCCATTTTTTAATGTCACCGAGCGCGTAGGCATGCTTGGCCTCTTCCGGAAAGTTCGGGGGCCATGAACCATGCTCTGCGCTGCGCCATGCGTGCCACGCGAGGAAAGCGACTTTTGACGGACGCAGGCCATAGCGCGTGATGTAGTAAAGATGAAAATCCTGCAGCTCATACGGCCCAACCTTCGACTGGGTGCTTTGCATGTTTCCGCCATCCGCGTCCGCTGGTATCAGCTCGGGCGAAATTTCAGTATTTAGGATGGAAAGTAACGTTGCTGAGGCAGCGTCTTCAAATTGATTGGTTTTGACGACCCACCGAACCAGGTACTGCATCAGTGTCTTGGCCACGGAGCCGTTCACGTTGTAGTGGCTCATATGATCGCCGACGCCGTAGGTGCACCATCCAAGCGCGAGCTCCGATAAGTCGCCAGTGCCCAGCACGAACGCTTTTCGCTGATTGGCCAGTCGAAACAAAAAGTCGGTGCGCAAACCGGCCTGGACATTCTCGAATGTCACGTCATATGTTGGCTCGCCTTTGGCAAACGGATGACCGATCTGTTCGAGCATCATCCGCGCCGCAGGTTTGATGTCGATCTCTTCGCCTGTAACTCCAAGCGAGTTCATTAGCTGCCACGCGTTGGATTTGGTGCCTTCGGAGGTAGCAAACCCGGGCATCGTGAAACCAAGGATGTTCTTGCGGGGCAATCCAAGTGTGTCGAACGCCTTGGCGGCCACGATCAACGCATGCGTCGAATCAAGCCCGCCTGATATGCCAATGCAGATGCGCTCGCCATTGGTCACCTGCATTCTCTTGATCAAGCCCTGCACCTGGATGTTGAACGCCTCGTAGCAATCCTGATCGAGCCTCGCTTCGTCATCAGGCACGAACGGAAAACGGTCAACCGAGCGTTGCAACCCGACGTCTTCGAACGTCGGCTGATGTTCGAATGCCACGCGTCTAAACGTCGTCTCGGGATGGGCGCTGGAGACCGCGGCGTTATTAAAGGTGGGTGTTCGCAGACGCTCGAGCCGAAGTCGCTCGACGTCGACATCGGCCACCGCCATCTGGCTCTTGCGAGGAAACCGCTCGCTGCAGGCGAGCTGAACCCCGAGCTCATGGATCGAAGCCTGTCCGTCCCACGCGAGATCCGTCGTACTCTCGCCGGGTCCCGCAGCAGAATAGATGTAGGCTGCGGTGCAACGTACCGACTGCGAAGCGCACAGCATGGCGCGTTCGTCCGCCTTGCCAATCACAACGTTGGAGGCCGACAGATTGCAAAGAATCAATGCGCCTGCGAGTGCTCCGTTCGTGGAGGGAGGCGTGGCAGCCCAGAAATCCTCGCAGACTTCGATGTGGAAAACAAAATCGGGTAGATCGGACGCCGCAAAAATCAGGTCAGTGCCAAATGGTGCGGTCTGTCCGGCGAGCTTGACGTCGAGACCGCTTAGACCCAGGCCCGGTGCAAACCAGCGGCTTTCGTAGTACTCACGATAGTTCGGCAGAAACGACTTGGGCGTGACGCCAAGAACCCTGCCGCGCGCGATGGCGACGCCGCAGTTGTACAACCGGCCGTTACGGCGAATCGGAGCGCCAACGACCATCACGGGCCGCAGTGCTCGTGACGCTTCCACCAGTTGTGCGATCCCGGCCTCGACGGCATCTAGCAGCGCGTCCTGTAAGAATAGATCGTCGATCGCGTACGCGCTGATGCCGAGCTCCGGGAAAAGCATCAGGTC
>DATLMT010000236.1:0-3085 GCA_035537135.1 Burkholderiaceae bacterium
AGGTTGGCGCCGACATGGTCTTCGACCGTGCCGACGAAAAAGGCCTGCAACCGACACCCGGCGTTGTAACGCGCCAGTTCGACGCGCACGTGCGTTACGCGAGCGGCGTACCGGACGCACGCGTCGACTGACCGCGGTCTCGCGGCCACTGCCGTTTGCGCTGCGCCGGCGAGCCGCACGCGGCCACCACCACCCGCGATGCCCTAGACTTCGCCTAGTTCGTCTCCATCTAGATCGCTGATCCGCGGTCTTTCCCTGCACCGACACGATGTCCAAGTCCGCACCGGCGGGTAAAGCGATTCGCATTCGCGGCGCCCGCCAAAACAACCTGCGCAATCTCGATCTCGATATTCCGACCGGCGAATTGGTCGTTGTAACGGGCGTCTCAGGCTCGGGAAAGAGTTCACTCGTGTTCGATACGCTGTACGCCGAAGGTCAGCGGCGTTACGTCGAAACATTTTCGCCGTATGCGCGGCAATTTCTCGACCGGATGGATCGTCCTGCGGTCGACCGCATCGACGGTGTCCCGCCGGCGATCGCGATCGACCAGACCAATCCGGTGCGCACATCACGCAGCACGGTCGGCACGATGACCGAGCTGAACGATCATCTGAAGCTGTTGTTCGCGCGCGCCGCTGCACTGTTCTGCCGTGGCTGTGCGCGGCCGGTGCGGCGCGACAACGCCGATAGCATCTACGCCGAGCTTGTTGCGCACGCGCATACCACCCCTGACCTGCAGTTAATTGTCACGTTTCCAATTCCGGTGCCGAAGAACTTCAGCGAGGATGAGGTTCGCGCCAATCTCGAAGCGCAGGGTTACACGAAAATTCATCGCGAGCGAGCGACGATCCGCGGAAAGGTGTTCGATGTCGTGGCCGACCGCTTTCGCATTCTCGGCGTCGAGCGCTCGCGCGTCGTCGAAGCACTTGAGCGCGCGTTGCGCCTCGGTGCCGGCTGCGTCGACGTGCACGTACAAACATCGGGGTCTGAGCCGGAGCTACTGCGTTACAGCAGCGACCTGCATTGCGCTCGATGCGATATCCAGTACGAAACCCCGCACGCCAGCACGTTCTCGTTCAACTCTCCACTGGGCGCGTGCGATGCGTGCCGTGGTTTCGGTCGTGTCATCGGGGTCGACTATGGGCTGGTAATTCCCGACGAGCGCAAGACACTGCGTGGCGGCGCCATCAAGCCATTTCAATCGAAGTCGTTCATCGAAAGCCAGCGCGATCTCGAAAAATCGGCGACGAAGGATGGCATCCCGCTCGACGTGCCGTATCGGGACCTGAGCGCAGCGCATCAGCAGTGGGTCATCGAAGGCGCTACCGGCTGGAAAAGTTGGAACAAGTCGTGGCCGGGTGTCTGGTACGGCATCAAGCGCTTCTACGCATGGCTTGAGAGCAAGGCGTACAAGATGCACATTCGGGTGCTGTTGTCGCGATACCGCTCGTACACGCCGTGCCCGGTGTGCCATGGCGCCCGCCTTAAACCTGACGCGCTTCTGTGGCGAGTCGGTGGGCGCGACGAAGCAAACACAGTGCTGACGAGCGCCGGCAAGTACACCCGCTACACCCCGGCAGCTGCAACGTGGAGCGAAGCACAGCTGGTTACGCTGCCCGGCTTGTCGATGCATGAGCTGATGCTATTGCCGATCGAGCGCGTAAAAACATTCTTCGATAACGTTCAACTGCCCTCGCCGCTCGATCAAGCCAGTGAGATGCTGCTCGACGAACTGCGGGCGCGGCTGAAGTTTCTGGTCGACGTCGGCGTCGGTTATCTGACGCTCGACAGGCAAAGCCGTACTTTGTCGGGCGGCGAGGTGCAGCGAATCAACCTGACGACGGCGCTCGGCACTTCGCTGGTCAATACGCTGTTTGTGCTCGATGAGCCGTCGATCGGACTGCATCCGCGCGACATGCATCGCGTCGTCGAAGTGATGCACCGCCTGCGCAGCGCGGGTAACTCGCTGGTCGTCGTCGAGCACGATCCTCAAGTGATGCTGGCGGCAGATCGCGTGATCGACATGGGACCGGGCCCGGGCGAACGCGGCGGCGACATCGTTTTTAACGGCACGCCCGACGCGCTGCGCGACTCGTCGACGTTGACTGGGCAGTATCTTGGTGGGCGATTGCACGTCGATGCAGTACACCCGCTCGCGATTGCCGCGAATTCGCCGAAGCTGGTCCTGCAAGGTGCACGCGAACACAACTTGAAAGCGATCGATGTCGAAATTCCGCTGAAGCGGCTCGTGTGCGTTACCGGCGTGTCCGGCAGCGGCAAGTCATCGTTGATTCAAGATGTGCTCTATCCAGCCCTGGCAAAGGCGAAGGGCAAATCGACAGAGACACCGGGCTCCCACGACCGCTTGCTTGGCGAAGACTGGCTCGACGATGTCGCGTTCGTGGATCAATCGCCAATCGGCAGGACCACGCGCTCTAATCCGGCCAGCTACGTCGGTGCATTCGATTGCATCCGCGGCATCTTTGCCAGAGCCCGAATGGCAAAAGAGCGCAACTACACGGCGGGAACATTCTCATTCAACTCGGGCGACGGACGCTGCGCGACCTGCGGCGGCAACGGCTTCGAACACGTCGAGATGCAATTTCTATCGGACGTGTATCTGCGTTGCCCGGATTGCGATGGAAAGCGCTTTCGACCCGAGACGCTTGAGGTCACCGTCGAGCGTCGAGCGCGTGCGGTGAACATCGCAGACGTGCTGGCGATGACGGTCAACGAAGCGTTGAGCTTTTTTAAGGACGATGTCGAGATCGCGCGGGTATTGGCACCGCTTGCCGACGTCGGCCTCGAATACGTAAAGCTGGGTCAGCCGGTCCCTACATTATCGGGTGGAGAAGCGCAGCGATTAAAGCTTGCTGGCTTTCTTGCAGCGGCCACCAAGGGCAGGCCACCCACGCGTGGCACGTTGTTCATGTTCGACGAGCCGACCACCGGCCTGCACTTTGACGACGTCGCTAAGCTGATGCGTGCGTTTCGCAAGCTGCTGGCGGCCGGCCACTCGCTGATCGTGATCGAGCACAACCTGAAGTCGCTCAGCGTCGGCATTCCGCGCGGCAAGTTCAGCGTG
>DATLMT010000237.1:0-5157 GCA_035537135.1 Burkholderiaceae bacterium
GCCGGCGGGCTGTTTTTCCCGCGCTCCCCTGCGGGTGCCGGTGCGCTTTCCGCGCGCGCCTTCAGCATCTCGAATGCAGAATCGCGATCGACCGTTTTATCGTACGTGCCGGCAACGAGGGAATTCCTGATCAGCTCCTTACGTTGCTCCGGCGTGATCGGACCGAGCTGAGAGCCCGGCGGCAGCACCCATGCGCGCTCAGTAATTCCGGGGGTTCCCTTTACATCGAGAAAGCTGACCAGCGCTTCGCCGACTGCAAGCTCGAGAATTGCCTTGGTCGCGTCGATCTTTGGATTGGCGCGCATCGTCTCCGCGACGGACTTCACTGCCTTTTGATCACGCGGCGTGAATGCTCGCAACGCGTGCTGCACACGGTTGCCTAATTGGGCAAGCACCTTGTCCGGAATATCGAGCGGATTCTGCGTGACGAAAAACACACCGACTCCCTTGGACCGGATTAACCGGACCACCTGCTCGACTTTCTCGAGCAACGCGGCAGGCGCATCGTTGAACAGCAAGTGCGCTTCATCGAAGAAGAACACCAGCTTCGGTTTCTCGCGGTCGCCAACTTCCGGCAGATTTTCAAACAGCTCGGCCAGCAACCACAGCAGAAAACTGGCGTACAGCCGCGGATTGTTCATCATCTTGTCGGCCGCAAGAACATTGACCACGCCTTTGCCGTCCGACGTTTGCATCAGGTCGGCGATGTCGAGCATCGGCTCGCCAAAAAAGCGCTCACCGCCCTGCTCTTCGAGCTGCAGCAGCCCGCGTTGAATCGCGCCGATCGATGCCGACGACACGTTGCCGTATTGTGTTTTAAATTGCGCTGCATTGTCGCCAACGTATTGCAGGATCGCGCGCAGATCCTTCAGGTCGAGCAAAAGCAGACCGTTGTCGTCGGCGACTTTGAACACCAGCGACAGCACGCCTTCCTGCGTTTCGTTCAACGCGAGCAAACGCGAAAACAGAAGCGGCCCCATATCCGACACCGTGGCGCGCACCGGATGCCCCTGCTCGCCCCAGATGTCCCACAATGTCACCGGGCATGCCTGCCACTGCGGTTCGGGCAATGAGCGTTCGGCGAGCCGCGCCTTCATCTTGTCGTCGGGCTTGCCTGCCGCAGCGATGCCGGAAAAATCGCCTTTGATGTCGGCCATGAACACCGGAACGCCAATGTTCGAAAAGCTTTCGGCCATCTTCTGCATCGTCACCGTCTTGCCGGTGCCGGTTGCACCCGTGACGCAGCCATGCCGATTTGACAGCGCCGGCAACAATGCCAGCTCATTGTTTCCGGACATCGCGATCACGAGTGGTTCAGCCATCGACAGCCTCACTTTGAGTTCGGTCGATGGTAGCGGATCGTCGACCATCGCTTGTTACACTCGCGCCCCCTCCCGAAACCGCATATCTCATGGCCGGCCATTCCAAGTGGGCCAACATTCAGCATCGCAAGAATCGCCAGGATGCCAAGCGCGGTTCGCTTTGGACCAAGATCATTCGTGAAGTCACGGTGGCCGCACGTGACGGCGGCGCCGATCCCGGAATGAATCCTCGTCTGCGTCTCGCGCTGGAAAAGGCGCGGCTCGGCAATGTTCCCAAAGACAAGCTGACGGGTGCGATTCAGCGCGGTGCAGGCAAGCTCGAGGGTGTGACTTACGAAGAGATTCGCTACGAGGGCTACGGTATCGGCGGTGCAGCGCTGATGATCGACGCGATGACCGATAACCGAGTGCGCACCGTCGCCGAAGTGCGGCACGCGCTGTCAAAGCACGGCGGCAACCTCGGCACCGACGGATCGGTCGCGTTCAACTTCAAGCACTGTGGGCAGTTGTTATTTGCGCCGGGAACGTCCGAAGAGAAAGTGATGGAGGTGGCACTCGAGGCTGGCGCAGAGGACGTCATCGCCAATGACGACGGCACAGTCGAAGTGATCTCAGCGCCGGGCGACTTCGAAAAAGTTCGCGCCGCACTCGATCAGGCCGGACTCAAACCCGAGCTCGCCGAAGTCACGATGAAGCCGCTGGCCGAAACCGTATTGACCGGAAACGACGCTGAAAAAATGCAGAAGCTGCTCGACATCCTCGAAGACCTCGACGATGTGCAGCAGGTTTACACGACTGCCTCGATCCTGCAATGAAAGTGCTGGTGATCGGCAGCGGGGGGCGCGAACACGCACTCGCATGGAAGCTGGCACGCTCGGCGCGCGTGCAGAGCATTTTCGTTGCTCCTGGCAATGGCGGCACAGCACGCGACAAGCGTTTTCGAAACGTGCCGTATGAAAGCGATGGAGCACTCGCCGACTTTGCGCAGCGTGAAGGCGTCGCGTTCACTGTGGTCGGGCCCGAATCTCCGCTCGCTTCGGGCGTTGTCGACGTATTTCGGTCGCGCGGGCTGCGGATCTTCGGTCCGACACGGGTCGCGGCGCAGCTGGAGAGCTCGAAATACTTTGCCAAGGCGTTTATGCAGCGCCATCGCATTCCGACGGCGCAGTACGAAAGCTTCACCGATGCCGCGTTGGCGCGCGCCTACGTACACGAGCGCGGCGCGCCGATTGTCGTCAAAGCTGATGGTCTGGCTGCCGGCAAGGGCGTCGTAGTCGCGATGACGGTTGACGAGGCGAACGCAGCGATAGATTCGATACTGATTGGCGGCGCGGGCGCCAGCGGCTCACGAGTGGTTATTGAAGAATTTCTTAGTGGCGAAGAGGCGAGCTTTATAGTCATGGCCGATGGCCAGAACGCCCTTGCACTTGCCACCAGCCAGGATCACAAGCGGTTGCTGGATGATGATCGCGGACCAAACACGGGTGGCATGGGCGCGTATTCACCGGCGCCGATCGTAACGCCCACCCTGCATGCCAAGGTGCTGCGGGAGATCATCATGCCGGCGATCAACGGCATGGCTTCCGAGGGAAACCCTTTCACCGGCTTTCTCTATGCGGGATTGATGATTAATCCGCAGGGCGAGGTAAAGACCGTCGAATTCAACAGCCGCCTGGGCGATCCGGAAGCCGAGCCCATCATGCTTCGATTGAAATCGAGCCTGGCCCAGCTGATCGAGGCCGCAATCGAGGGACGTCTGGATCAGGTCGAAGCCGAGTGGGATCGCCGTACTGCACTCGGCGTTGTAGTGGCCGCCTCGGGTTACCCTGCCCAGCCGCGTTACGGTGACGCAATAACGCGCTTACCCAATGACGATGACGACTGCGTCACGTTTCACGCCGGTACTGCATTCGAGGGTGATCAGCTAGTGACCCGCGGTGGGCGCGTGCTGTGCGTCACGGCATTGGGCGAAACGGTCCGCGCCGCGCAAAAGCGAGCGTACGAAGCTGTTGACGAAGTTTCGTTCGACGGGATGCAGTATCGCCGCGACATCGGACATCGTGCATTGGGTGGACGCATCGAGAACAAACGTTAGGATGGTCGATGGCCGACACGCCTTATACCGTTGAGCAACACATTGCGCTGAAGCGTGTATCAGCGATCGCTCCGTCTCCTGATGGCACGTGGCTCGCTGTTGCGGTTCAGCGGCTGGATCGCGATGGCGTCAAGTACGTATCGGATATCTGGAAAGTCCCCACCGACGGCAGTGACGCGATGCAGTTGACACGAGGCGATTGCAAGGATGCAGCGCCGTGCTTTCGCCGTGACGGCGCACTCGCGTTCCTGTCGAATCGGCAGCCGAACGAAGTCAAAGCAGACGACGACGCCGACAAGCGCATGCAGGTGTGGCTGTTGCCGTCCGGTGCAGGGGAAGCACAGCAGTTGACCGACGAACCGCTGGGCGTCGACGAGTTCAAGTTTGCGAAGAAGGCCTATCGTCTGGTCGTGCTGGCAGCGGTGCTAGACGGCATCGAGCAAGACAAGCAACGCGAAGCCGCAAAGGACCGCGACAAAAAAGGCTCGAGTGCGCGTCACTTTCGGAGCCAGCCCGTGCGCCACTGGGATCACTGGCTGCACGAGAACGAGAACATGGCGAATACGCACGTGATCGCGTATTCATCCGACGGAAAAACCCGGACCGACTTGACGCCAGAGGCAAAGCGCCAGATGTCGGTCGAGCCAGCCTTCGATGTTTCACCCGACGGCACTCAAGTCGCGGTGACCTGGCAAAGCACCGGAGAGGATCGCGAAACCGACACCGCAATCGCGCTGATCGACGTCGGGTCGAAGAAGATGCGCATCGTTGGAGCTGCGACCAACACGAACACCGAATCGCCGCTGTATTCACCGGACGGCAAGACGCTCGCAGTCATTCGCGCCACACGTTCGCCGACCATCGTGGTGCGGCCGACACTGACGTTGATTGATACAGCTACAGGCTCGATGCGCAAAGTCGCCGAAGATTTCGATGCATGGCCGCAAATGGGCGACTGGTCGGCCGATAGCAAGCGCCTGATCGTCGCGGCCGATGTCGCGGGTCACGTGCCAGCACTCACGATCGACGTCGCAAGCGGCAAGGTCGAGCGCATCACGGCCGCGCGCGAAGGCGGCGCCCACACCGATTTGCGCTTTTTGCCTGACGGCCGCATCGTAGGTATTCGATCGACATTTCGCGAACCGCCGGAAGCATTCACCGTCGCCGCGGAGCCGGATTCACCGCCGCAAACCCTCGCGCGCCTCTCGGGGTTTGCGTATCCCGACTGGGCCGAGGTCGAAAACCTCACGGCAAAATCCACTGACGGCGCCCAGGTGCAGTACTTCTTGATGAGGCCGAGGAACGCTCAAGGGCGTCGACCGACATTGGTGTGGATTCATGGGGGCCCCATCGGCATGACTGCCGATGCCTGGCACTGGCGCTGGAACCCGCTTCTTGCAGTGGCGCAGGGTTACGCAGTGGCGCAGCCGAACCCGCGCGGTTCAACCGGTTTTGGCCAAGCCTTCGTGCAGGGCATCTGGGGCAACGTGTGGGGCGACCAGTGCTACAAGGATTTGGTGGCAGTCACCGATGCCGTCGCTGCCCGCTCCGACGTTGATCCGGACCGCATGATGGCGATGGGCGGAAGCTTCGGCGGCTACATGACCAACTGGATCGGCACGCAAACACAGCGCTTCAAATGTTTGATCACGCACGCGTGCGTGACGACCATGGCGCAATTCACAGGCACAACCGACCACCCTGCGTGGTGGTACCTGGAAATGGGCGGCGAGGACCCTT
>DATLMT010000238.1:0-17939 GCA_035537135.1 Burkholderiaceae bacterium
CCATCTTCCGGACGCAATTCCGGGACCGCCCGAGCCGTACGTGGGCCGCTAAACTGCTCGTTGGGGGCAGGGAGATGCGGCCGGGAGATGCAAAAAGCGTTCGACGAAATGTACGACGGCACGGATCGTGTCCGCGCGCACTATCGCGAGTTTGAACGCTGGCTTTCGGAGCAGACCCCCGACGCGATGCAGTTCAAGCGTGCCGAAGCGGACCTCGTGTTCCGTCGCGTCGGCGTCACGTTTGCCGTCTATGGCGGCAAGGACGACGACGCTCTCGCCGAGCCCGGTAAGAAGAACGGCGAGGTGCGCGAAGCCACGGAACGGCTGATTCCTTTCGACGTCGTGCCGCGCATTATTCCGGCAGCCGAGTGGAAGAAGCTCGATGCCGGGCTGAGGCAACGTGTCCGGGCGCTGAACATGTTTCTGCGCGACGTGTATCACGACCAGGACATCCTGCGCGCCGGTCGGCTACCGGCCGAGAGGATCGTGCGCAACTCGCAATATCGCCCTGAGATGCGAGGGGTCGACGTCACCGGCGACATTTATGCGCACGTCGCGGGGATCGACGTCGTGCGCGCCAATGATGCCGGCGAGTACTTTGTCCTCGAAGACAACCTTCGGGTGCCGAGCGGTGTGTCCTACATGCTGGAAAACCGCAAGATGATGATGCGGCTGTTTTCCGATCTATTTGCGCGGAACCGGGTTGCGCCGGTCGCGCATTATCCCGACGTGCTGCTCGAAAATCTGCGTTCGGTGGCGCCGCAGGGAGTCGACGATCCGACAGTCGTGCTGCTGACCCCTGGCATGTACAACGCTGCTTACTTTGAGCATGCGTTTTTGGCGCAGCAAATGGGTATCGAGCTGGTTGAAGGGCAGGATTTGTGCGTGCAGGACAACCACGTGTTCATGCGTACTACGCGCGGTCCGCAGCGAGTCGACGTCATTTATCGCCGCATTGACGATGATTTTCTGGATCCGCGCGCGTTCCGGAAGGACTCGACACTGGGGGTGGCTGGGTTGCTGTCGGTATATAGAGCGGGCAAGGTCACGCTCGCGAACGCGATCGGCACCGGAATTGCGGACGATAAATCGATCTATCCGCACGTGCCTGACATGATTGATTTTTATCTGGGCGAGAAACCGATTTTGTCGAACGTTCCAACGCACGTCTGCCGCGACCCTGAACAGCTCGACTACACGCTGGCGCATCTGCACGAGCTGGTCGTCAAGGAAGTTCACGGTGCCGGCGGCTATGGAATGCTGGTGGGTCCGGCGTCGACGCGCCGCGAGCGCGACGAATTCGCAGCGCGGTTGCGGGCTGATCCCGCCAACTACATCGCGCAGCCGACGCTTGCGCTATCGACGTGCCCGACGTATGTCGAGTCTGGAATCGCGCCGCGCCACATTGACTTGAGGCCGTATGTGCTGTCGGGAAAAGATGTCGTCACCGTTCCCGGCGGGCTGTCACGCGTCGCGCTGCGCGAGGGCTCGCTGGTCGTCAATTCGTCGCAGGGCGGCGGAACCAAGGACACATGGGTGCTCGAGCGATGAATCGTGCAAGCGAACCGCTGGGGCAACAAGGTGCAAACGGTTCGGTGCACGAGGCGGGCGCGCGTCGCGCCAGTGACCAAATCGATCCTTATGCATTGATCGAGCGTGCAGAGAAGCTGATCAATACCGAGCCGCACGATGCGGTCGTGTTTGCGCTGCGCGCTCAAAGCGTGGCGCGCGCCCGCACCGCCGAGGCGCTGATGGCGCGCGCGCACTTCGTTGCCGGCTCGGCGCTGATGCAGGTCGGCGACTGGTCGGGCGCAACGCGGCAGCTTTCGCAGGCCGAGCAGGTGTATCGCGCGCAGGACGACATCGCCGCCCAGAGCCGCGTCAACATCCTGCTTGCCACCGCGTGTTGTGAGCTGGGCGAATACGGCGAGGCGCTCGACGGTTTTGCTGAAGTTCAGAAAGTGGCCCGCCAACACAATGATTACGCCGGAGTGCGGCTTGCGCTGGTGCACCAGTCGACGGTGCACATGATGCTTGGGGATTTCGACGCTGCGCGCGACTCACTCAAATCCGCGCTCGAGCTACCGTCCGGGACGACCGCCGACGAAGGCATGGTCGTATTGCATCACGGTCTTGTCGACGCCAATGAAGGCTTGCGTGCTGCGCTGGCGGGAGACGGCGACGTCGTGATGCGGTGCATGGCGGAGGCCGAGGATCACTTCATAGTTGCGCTCGAGCTTCTGTCGGGCTCGGATCGTTCCACTGCTATCGCCGCCCGCACGCAGCAAGGCGCCGCGCGCTGCTGGCTCGGCAAGTTCAGTGAAGGCCTGACGGATTTGAACGCGGCGGTCGCAGAAGCGGCCCAAAGCGGTTTTCGCTCGCGTGAAGTACACGCGCGGCTCGAGCTCGGTTACCACCTGGTGGGAGCCGGACGCGAGCACGAGGGCCTTGCAATCCTGGGGCCGGCGCTGATGCAAGCCGAAGAGCTCGGCGACTTGCGCAGGCCATCCGATTCTCACGAGCGGCTGTCCGCGCTATATGAAGCGCGCGCCAATTTTCGGCTCGCGTTGTATCACCACAAGCGCTATGTCGAAGTAAAAACGCGGCTCGACGGTCGGCTCAGTACCCAGCGCGCACGCTTGCACGAGGCGCGAACCGAGCTTCAGAAGCTACGCACACAGGCCGCAGCACTGCATCAGCAGACGCGTGACCTCGAGCAGTCGCGCTCGCGGCTTGAGCGGCTGGCACTTGAAGACGAGCTGACGGGACTCGCCAATCGCCGTTCGTTTACCAAAGAGCTCGAAAGCTGGTGTGCACAGGCGCGCGCTGGCACGCTGCGCTTCGGCCTGGTGGTCGCCGACATCGACGGCTTCAAGCAGATCAATGACCGGCTTTCGCACCTGACTGGGGACGCCGTGCTGCGCCAGCTCGGTAACGTGATACGCGCGAATTTGCGGGACACTGACTTCGCGGCACGACTGGGAGGCGACGAGTTCGCACTCCTGCTGGCCGACAGTGAAGGCGGTGCCGCAATTTCCGTGGTGGACCGCTTGATCGATGCGGTACGCAAGTCGTCCTGGGCGGAGTTCGATCCGGCGTTGCGCGTGACAATGAGCATCGGACTGTGCGAGTCGTCGGATTTTGGCGACTCGAGCGAGCTGGTGCGGCGCGCCGACGAATCCCTGTATGCCGCCAAACACGCCGGCCGCGATCGGGTACATCTGTGGACCGGCATTAGTGCTTAGCCGCACGGCGGACCACTTATTCTGGATGGCGCGCTACATCGAGCGCGCGGAAAACACCGCGCGCATGCTCGATGTCAATCTGTCCACGTCGCTGCTGCCTCAATCGGCCCATGCTTCGGAAATCGGCTGGCGGGCGCTGCTCAGCATTTCAGAGCTGACCGAGGAGTTTGACGAGCGGTATCCGATCCTATCGCCGCGCGACGTGATGAACTTCATGGTGCGCGACGCAAGCAACTCTTCGTCGATCTGCGCCTGCCTGCAGGCAGCTCGTGAAAATGCGCGTGCCGTGCGAGGTTCGTTGACGACCGAGGTTTGGGAAACGCACAACGACACGTGGCTTGATCTGCAGCGCAAGCTTGCAGACGGTACGCCGGAGCGCGACCCGCAGGCATTTTTCGAGTGGGTCAAGTTTCGCTCGCACCTGTCGCGCGGCGTCACGATCGGCACGATGCTGAAGGACGAGGCGTTCTATTTCGTACGGCTTGGAACTTTTCTCGAGCGCGCGGACAACACCGCACGCCTGATCGACGTCAAGTATCACGGCGTCGGCGACGAGGCGGAACGAATGCCGGCACCGTCGGACAAAGATGGTGTCGATCACCCGCCGGACTTTTATCACTGGGCCGCGGTGTTGCGCTCGGTCTCCGCGTTCGAAACGTATCGGAAGGTCTACCGCGACGTGATAACACCGTCGCGCGTTGCCCAATTGCTGATCCTGCGCGGTGACATGCCGCGCTCACTGGCAAGCTGCCTGAACGAAGTCTCGGCCAATCTGGAGATGGTGCGCAACAGCCGATCCGAGGAAACCGAACGGCGTGCGGGTCTGCTGCGTGCCGAGTTGAAGTATGGCCGCATTGAAGACATTCTGGCGCACGGCTTGCATCAGTATTTGACCGAGTTCCTTGAGCGCATCAACGATCTTGGCGAGCGCATCAGCGAAGATTTCTTGGTACCGCTGGAGCCGACTAAACTGCAACACGTATGACTTACTGCGTAGCGATGCGGCTGGATGCGGGCCTGGTGTTCTTGGGGGACTCGCGCACCAACGCGGGTGTCGATCAAATCTCCACGTTCCGCAAGATGACGGTGTTCGAGAATCCGGGCGAGCGAATGCTTGTGCTGCTGACCGCCGGCAATCTCGCGCTGACGCAGTCGGTAACGCAGATTCTGAGCGAGCGCGTCGGCCCCGGGCATTCCAGCCTGTGGACTTCGACGACGATGGTCGAAGCTGTGCGCATCATTGGCGACGCGGTGCGTGAGGTGCATCACCGTGACGCCGCGGCGCTTAACGAATTCGGCATCGACTTCAACGCCAAATTCATCTTTGGCGGACAAATCAAAGGCGAAGGCATGCGCCTGTTTCATGTCTACTCGGCTGGCAACTTTATTGAGGCCACGCACGAAAATCCGTACTTTCAGATTGGGGAAGCGAAGTACGGCAAGCCGATTATCGATCGCGTGATTCGACCGGACACGCCCCTCGACGAGGCGGCAAAGTGTGCGTTGATCTCGATGGACTCGACGCTGAAGTCGAATATCTCGGTGGGCTTGCCGCTCGATCTGCTGGTGTACGAAGCCGATACCCTGCGGGTGACCAAGTTCGTGCACATTGACGGGTCGAATCAATATATGGCGATGATTCGGGACACGTGGGGCTCCCGCCTGAAGCAGGTGTTTGCCGAGATCCCCGACCCGACCTGGTTCGATTCATACGTCCCGCCGGGTGCGCCGCGGCTGCAAACCGAGATCGGCCAACCGGTGCGCGCACCGCTGCCGCCTTTTGTTGAAGCCGAGGCAGAGCCGGCGTCGCCGATGCAGTTGGTTGCGGGTCAGCTCAGCAAGAAAGTCGCGCGCTGATTTCCTGCCTCGCGCTTGGCGTTACTGCGCGTACCAGCCGCCGTCAACGTTCCAGGCCGCGCCGCGAATCTGGTCTGCGGCTGACGTGCAAAGGAAGACCGCAAGTGCGCCGAGTTGCTCCGGCGTCACGAACTGCAGTGACGGCTGTTTTTCAGCGAGCAGCGCTATTTTCGCCTCTTGCTGATCGAGCTTGTCGCGCGCGGCGCGCGTGTCCACCTGCTGTTGCACCAGTGGAGTCAACACCCAGCCTGGACAAATTGCGTTGCACGTCACTCCGGTGCGCGCGGTTTCCAGAGCGACCGACTTGGTCAAACCGACGACGCCGTGCTTGGCGGCGACATATGCCGTCTTCTCCGCCGAAGCAACCAGACCATGCACCGAAGCGATGTTGATGATGCGGCCCCAGTTTTTCTGCCGCATCTTTGGCAGCACGAGTCGCGTTGTATGGAACGCCGAACTCAGATTGATCGCGATAATTGCGTCCCAGCGATCGACCGGAAACGATTCGACCGGGGCCACGTGTTGAATGCCGGCGTTGTTGACGAGGATGTCGATGTGTCCGAACGCGGACTCCGCAGCGTCTATCATCTCTTCAATCGCGGCGGGTCGACTCATGTCGGCGCCGTGATACAACGTGCGCACTCGGTGACCCTGAAGTTCTTCCTCGACTTTGGAGATAGCCTCGGGCGTGCCGAAGCCGTTGACTACGATGTTGGCGCCTTCGCTCGCCAGCGAGCGTGCAATGCCTAAGCCGATGCCGCTAGTCGAGCCCGTGATGAGCGCGGTTTTGCCCTTCAACATTGTCCGTCCCCCGTCGTTTCGTTCGAGTATGCCATCGTGAATCGCATTGAGCCGCGCTTGCACAGCGTCCAATGCCTAAGTCCAGCGGGTTTGCATTCGATGGCGTACACCGAGTGGGGGGCTGCGGACAACCCGCGTGTACTCATCTGCGTGCACGGTCTCACTCGGCTCGGCCGCGACTTCGATCGGCTGGCGCGTGCAATGGCACCCGAATATCGCGTCGTGTGTCCCGACGTGGTGGGCCGGGGGCGCAGCGACACGCTGCGCGATCCGACGCATTACGTCGTGCCGCAATACGTAGCCGACATGGTCACTTTGATCGCACGGCTGGATACTGAACACATCGAGTGGGTCGGTACGTCGATGGGCGGGCTGATTGGTATCGGCCTTGCCGGCCAGATTGCTTCGCCGATTCGAAAGCTCGTGATCAACGATGTGGGTCCGCGCCTCGATGCAGCGGCGGTTGCGCGCATCGGGGACTATGTCGGCGCGCCGGTCTCGTTCACTAGCGTAGAGCAGGCTGTTGACTACCTATCGATGATCGCCGCTCCGTTCGGACTGACGCGGCGCGAAGACTGGCGTGAATTGATCGAGCCGGGTTTGAAGCGCGATGGGGAGCGCTGGACGCTGCACTACGACCCGCAGATCGCTGTTCCATTTAAGGCCTCGATGCCGGAGCGCACCATCGCTGACGAGAAAATCCTGTGGTCGCTGTACGACAACATCCGGTGTCCGACGCTGGTGATCCGCGGTGCAACCTCCGACTTGCTGTCGCGCGAGACGTTGCACCAGATGGCCACGCGCGGTCCGAAGGCGGTGACGCGCGAAATTCCAGACGTAGGCCACGCACCGACGCTGATGCTCGATAACGAAATCGCGATTGTTCGCGAATTTCTTCTCAGCAACACCCGCTAGAACACACCGCTCACCATGCCCGCCGCGAGGGTGGCGCCAAGCTCACGCGCGCGCGCCAAATCAATCTCGGGCACTTGCTTCAAAGCCAGTATTTGTTCCGGCGTCTGCGCGCCACTGCGAACGATCAGCGCAGGTGCCATTTCTTTCAGCCGAAGCCCAGTCGCGATGCGCAGAATCTGGCCTGCTGCGCCTTCGCCGTCAGTGCCCGCGGAGATGATCGAGGCGTATGGCCGGCCATTGATCCGGCCGAGCGCATCGTAGTAGATGCGGTCGAAGAAATCTTTCATGCGGCCGGCCATGGTGGCCAGGTTTTCCGGCGTAACGAATAGATAACCGTCCGCCGCGAGAACGTGTTCGACGTTGGCTTCGCTCGCCGCGATCAGGTCGACGCCGCATGCCGCTTCATCACTTGCTGCCGAGTGCGCAGCCCGCGCCAGCTGTTGCGCTGCGCCGGTCATGGAGTGGTAGACGATGAGCAGCCGCTTCATGTCAGCACGGCCGTACCGCACCTATGAACTGACGCGCCATCCGGTTGCCTATGCAAGCGGGTTCTGCAGAAAAAACTGCGATAGCAGCGCGTACCACTCGGGAAAGGCGCTACGCAACCGTCCCGGCTCGACAAAGAACGTTTCGCTCGACACGGCAAAAAATTCGGCTTCGTCCTGAGCAGCGTATGGATCGATCGGCAAATGTTCGTAGTAGCGCTCAGCGGCGTCCGACTCGGGATCGAATTCGCCGGGCAGTTCCGCCTCGATCATGTCGAGCTCGGCCGTAAAACGCTTCAGCGATTGTTGCAAAACGCTGCGCCAGCGATCAAGCGACAGTGACCTGTGCACGCCCGCAAGCACAGGCACACCGTCGGCTTCGCCATCGAGCAGATCGATCTTGTGCACAAATTCGTGAATCACCACTGAATACGCAGCGCCCGCTCCGGTCGCACTCTGTTGCGCGTCTTCCCAAGACAGCAGCAGCGGCCCGCCGTCCCATGCCTCGCCGGCGATCGGTTCGACGTACTCGTGCACCACTCCGTCGTCGTCGGTCACCTGGCGCGGAACCAGAAATTCGCTTGGGTACACGACGATGCTTTTCCAGCCGCGATACCAATGTAGGCCAAGATTTAATACCGGAAGGCACGCCTGCATTGCGATATTGACCTGCATCGGTGCGGTCAATTCCAGATCCGCCGCCCCGGCCATCTGCTTGTCTGCGAGCAATTGCTCGGCGAGTTTTCGCAATCGGGTGCGCTCGTTACTGGTCAGGCGCGCGAGGAACGGCAATGTAATGATCGTGGCGTTCCACAACGGGTCGGGGATCGCCACCGATGATCGTGTCCAGCGGCGCAGCGGGTTCATCGCCGGAATTGTGCCGTACGAATTCTTCGCACTGAGGCGCTTATCCTTGCCGTATGCGTATTGAAGACTCGGCAGAACTCGCCCCGCCCGCGCCCGATCTGGAGCGCACGCTGGCGCTGGTTGAGCCGCTGTACCAGGATAAGTCGCTTGCGACAGGCGAGCCGTTTTTAGCGCACGCGCGGGGCACCGCCCAGATTGTCATGCCGCTGCGCGGCGATGCGGACCTGCTGTGCGCCGCCTGCCTGTTCGGCGTGCACGATGTTCTGCGTGATCCCGACGAGTGGCTGCGCGCGCGCTTCGGCTCCGGCGTTGCGCGTTTGGTTACCGACCTGCGGCAGCTGATGAAGCTGTCGGAGCTGACTCGAAAGCAAGGCGCTGCCGGAACGGACAAGCACGGCGCTGACGATCAGGCCGAGGCATTGCGGCGCATGCTGCTGGCGATGGCAAACGACTTGCGCGTCGTACTGCTGCGACTGGCGTCGCGTCTGCAGACGTTGCGTTACTACGCGTCGAGCAAACAGCCGGGGCCTGAGGCCATTGCGCGCGACACGATGCGGCTGTACGCCCCGCTCGCCAACCGGCTCGGCATCTGGCAATTGAAATGGGAGCTGGAAGATCTTTCGTTCCGCTTCCTCGAGCCTGAGACGTATCGGGCAGTGGCCCGTTTGCTCGACGAAAAACGCACCGAGCGTCAGGACTTCATCACAGAAGTGAGGCAACGCGTGCAGCAGGTTTTAAGCGAGGCGGGAATCGTGGCGCAGGTTGTCGGCCGTCCGAAGCACATTTACAGCATCGTCAACAAGATGCGCACCAAGCAGCTGACGTTCGAGCAGCTGCGCGACGTGCGGGGCTTGCGCGTGATCGTTGACAGCGTCCCTGACGCCTACCACGCCCTATCGTCGATTCATCAGCAGTGGACTTCCATTGCCGGCGATTTTGACGATTACATCGCTCGGCCAAAGCCGAATGGCTATCAGTCGCTGCACACGGTCGTCACCGACCCGCTCGGCCGCACGCTAGAGATTCAGATTCGCACTAAACAAATGCACGAGTCGGCTGAACTGGGACTGGCGGCGCATTGGCGATACAAAGAGGGTGCCAAGCGCGGTCAGGTTCAGGTAGACGGCGATGCGCAGCGCGTCGCTTGGCTGCGCCAGCTGTTGGCGTGGCGCGACGAAGTTGAACCAGTACCCGCAGCCAGTGCTGCGAATGAAGCCGCGCGCGAAGAACGCATGTATGTGCTGACGCCGCAGGCGCGCGTGATCGAGTTGCCAGTGGGCGGCACGCCGGTGGATTTCGCTTTTCACATTCATTCGGAAGTCGGCTACCGGTGCCGCGGGGCGCGCGTCGACGGCGTAATCGTTCCGCTGAACACGCCGTTGAAGAATGGGCAGACGGTCGAGATCATTTCGGCCAAGACCGGCGGCCCAAGCCGTGACTGGTTGAACTCCGATCTTGGATTTTTGAAGAGCGCGCGCTCGCGCGCCAAGGTACGGCAATGGTTTAACGCGCTCGAGCTCGAGCAATCGATTGCCACAGGGCGCGAGCTGATCGAGAAGGAACTGCAGCGGCTTGGCAAAACAGCGGTCAAGCTCGACGATCTCGCAAAGCGGCTCGGGTTCGGCAGCGTCGACCAATTGGCCGCTGCCGCGACCAAGGATGAGTTCAGCATGCGCTCGATCGAGCAGGCGCTGGCGCCGGCGACGGTCGAGACAGAGCCGACACCCGCACCTCTGATTGGCCGACCAACTGCGGTGCCGGCTGCGCCGGCAGCCAAAGGTCAAGTCCTCGTAGTCGGGGTCGACTCGCTGTTGACGCAGCTGGCGCGCTGCTGCCGGCCCGCGCCACCTGACGACATCGTCGGGTACGTCACGCGCGGCAAGGGCGTATCAATTCATCGCGCGGGGTGTTCGAACCTTAAATCTCTGTTGAAGCGCGCACCCGAGCGCGTCGTCGACGTCGATTGGGGTAAGCAGGTGGACGCGGTCTATCCGGTCGAGCTGCTGGTGCTGGCGCAAGACCGCCCCGGCTTGTTGCGCGATGTTTCCGAGGTGTATGCGCGCGAGAAGCTGAACGTCGTCGGAGTCAATTCAAGCAGCACCAACGGCGAGGCGCGGATGCTGTTCACGGTGGAAATTCGCGGCGCATCGGACGTCGCCCGCGTTCTGGCCGCGGTGCGAGAAGTGAAGGACGTATTTTCGGCACGGCGTCGCTGACACAGCGCATCGCTTATACTTCGCATCCCAGGCGCGTAGCTCAGCTGGTTAGAGCACCACCTTGACATGGTGGGGGTCGTTGGTTCGAGTCCAATCGCGCCTACCAGCCCATCGGCAGGACAACTTGAAAGGCAGCAAATGACGTTTCGAACTACGTTTATCGCTCATTGATGACGGGACGAGTTCGCCTTTCCAAAAAAAGTGCGGCTCGCCGCACTTTTTTTTGATTGGAGCAAAACGCATGATCTCAATCCGATTACCCGACGGCTCGATCCGCAGTTACGAATCGCCGGTAACAGCGGCGCAGATTGCCTCGTCGATCGGCCCGGGACTGGCCAAGGCCGCAGTTGCGGCTAAGGTCGACGGCAAGCTGGTTGATGTGGGTTATCCGATCGATCGCGACGCGGAGGTCGCTATCGTCACCGATCGGGACGCCGACGGCATCGACGTAATTCGCCACTCGACCGCGCATCTGCTCGCCCATGCCGTCAAGGAGTTGTTTCCTGAAGCGCAGGTCACGATCGGTCCGGTGATAGACAACGGGTTTTACTACGACTTTGCCTACAAGCGCCCCTTCACGCCGGACGACTTGGCCACCATCGAGCAGAAAATGAGCGAACTCGCGAAGAAAGACGAGCCCGTTGTGCGCGAGCTCTGGAAGCGCGACGATGCTGTGAAATTTTTCGAATCGATCGGCGAAAAATACAAGGCTGAGATCATCGCATCGATTCCGGCGAACGAAGACATTTCGTTGTATCGCGAAGGCGGCTTCATCGATTTGTGCCGGGGCCCTCATGTGCCGTCGTCGGGGAAGCTGAAGGTTTTCAAGCTGACAAAGGTCGCAGGCGCGTATTGGCGGGGCGACCAGGCGAATGAGCAACTGCAGCGCATATACGGCACAGCCTGGGGACGAAAGGAAGACCAGGACGCGTATCTAAAGATGCTCGATGAAGCCGAGAAGCGGGACCATCGCAAGCTCGGCAAAGAGCTTGACCTATTTCATTTTCAGGAAGAAGCGCCGGGACTCGTGTTCTGGCATCCCAAGGGCTGGGTAATCTGGCAGGCCGTCGAGCAGTACATGCGTGCGGTCTACCGCGACAACGGATATCACGAGGTCAAGGCGCCGCAGATTCTCGACCGCTCGCTATGGGAAAAATCGGGGCACTGGGAAAAGTACCGTGACAACATGTTCACGACCGAGTCCGAGAATCGGCACTACGCGCTGAAGCCTATGAACTGCCCCGGACACGTTCAGATCTACAACGCCAATTTGCACAGTTATCGTGAGCTACCGCTGCGCTACGGCGAGTTCGGCGCGTGCCATCGCAACGAAACATCGGGCTCCTTACACGGCTTGATGCGCGTGCGTGGTTTTACACAGGACGACGGCCATATCTTCTGCACCGAGGATCAAATTCTTGGCGAGTGTGTGGCGTACACGGCGCTGCTGCAGAAGGTGTATCGCGATTTCGGCTTTGAGCAATTGTTGTACAAGGTCGCGACGCGGCCCGATCAGCGCATCGGATCCGATGAAATCTGGGACAAGTCGGAGACAGCGCTCATCGAATCGCTGCGACGTTCAAACGTTGAGTTCGCGGTGTCGCCGGGCGAGGGAGCCTTTTACGGTCCTAAGATTGAATACACACTCAGGGATGCAATCGGGCGCGAATGGCAATGTGGGACGATGCAGGTCGATTTCTCGATGCCGCAGCGGCTTGGCGCCGAGTTTGTGGCGGAGGACAACACCCGCAAGACCCCGGTAATGCTGCATCGGGCGATTGTCGGCTCGCTCGAGCGCTTCATCGGCATGTTGATCGAAAACTACGCAGGTGCAATGCCCCCGTGGCTGGCGCCGGTACAGGTGGCTGTTGCTTGCATTTCTGAGCATCAGGCCGAATATGCGGAAGCCGTTGCGCAAACACTTCAAAAACAAGGCTTTAGGGCCGAATCTGATTTGCGCAACGAGAAGATCAACTATAAGATTCGCGCCCTTAGTCTGCAGAAAATCCCCTACATCGTCGTTGTTGGCGACAAAGAGAAGCAAAGCAGTACGGTTGCCGTGCGTGCCCGCGGTGGCGCGGACCTGGGCGTGATGCCTTTGTCCGAGTTTGCGCAGCGCGTGAGGCTCGACGTTGACAAGCGCCAGAATGTCGGCAGCACGGTTTGATTGCTAATTTTTACGAGAGGTAAATATCGCTCAAGAACGTTCGCACCGGATCAACGGTGAAATCAGTACTCCGGAAATACGCCTGACCGGAGTCGAAGGCGAAGCGCTGGGAGTAGTCAAGCTGTCAGATGCGCTGCGCATGGCCGAGGAAGCTCAGGTTGACCTGGTGGAAATTGCTCCCACTGCCGTGCCGCCGGTCTGTCGCTTGATGGACTATGGCAAGTTCAAGTATCAAGAGCAGAAAAAGTCGCACGAGGCGAAGCTCAAGCAGAAGCAGATTCAGATCAAGGAAGTCAAGTTCCGTCCGCAGACGGATGAGAATGACTACCTGACGAAGATGCGAAATCTGACGCGCTTTCTGGAAGAAGGCGACAAGGCGAAGATCACATTGCGCTTCCGCGGGCGTGAGATGGCGCACCAGGAGTTTGGAGTGAAACTGCTGGAGCGAGTGCGCGACGAGTTGGCGAACATGGCAGTGGTGGAGTCGATGCCGAGGTTGGAAGGGCGCCAGATGGTGATGGTGATGGCGCCTAAGAAGAAGAAGTAGTCAGGGGAGCCGGTGCGTTGCACCGGCCAACTTATAAGTGAAAACAGGCTCGCAAGTTCCGTTATCGGGCGCCTGCAATCATCTAAAAAAGAAAGGACGGCTATGCCGAAGATGAAAACGAAAAAGAGCGCTGCGAAGCGCTTCGAGGTCCGCGCCAGCGGATCGATCAAACGCGGTCAGGCGGCCAAGCGCCATCTGCTGACCAAACGCACCACTAAAAACAAGCGCCATTTGCGCGGCGCCGTCAACATGCACGAGTCCGATGTCAAGTCGGTGCGCCGCATGCTGCCGTACGCGTAAAGGGGGCAACCATGCCAAGAGTCAAACGAGGTACTACGGCGCGCGCGCGGCACAAGAAAGTAATAGCCCGGGCCGCGGGCTTTACGCTCCGCCGCAACAACGTATTCCGCGTCGCGAAAGAAGCCTTGATGAAGGCGGGGCAGTACGCCTATCGCGACCGCCGCAACAAGAAACGTACTTTTCGCGCATTGTGGATCGCGCGAATAAACGCCGCAGTGCGCGAGCACGGCATCACCTATAGCGTATTCATGAACGGCTTGACCAAGGCCGAGATCGGGCTCGATCGGAAGATACTGGCCGACATGGCCGTGCTAGACAAGCCGGGCTTTGCGGCTGTTGTCGAAAAAGTGAAGGCCACGATCGCTTGACCGCTTGCTAAGCAAAGACAAAAAAATTAAAACGGGGCCTAATGTGAGGCCCCGTTTTTTTGTTTGCACCGATGACTGAACTGGATGCACTCGTAGAGAAAGCGCGCGCCGCGTTTGCACAAGCGATGCAGCCCGCGGCGCTCGAGAACGAGAAGGCGCGCTATCTGGGCAAAAATGGGGCGCTAACGGAGCGGTTGAAAGCGCTGGCGAAGCTCGCCCCCGAAGAGAAACGGGCTTTAGGTGCCAAGATTAATGCGGCAAAGGAAACGATCGAGACCCTGCTGGCAGAGCGACGCCAAGCACTCGCCCAAGTGCGGCTCAACGAACAGCTGGCGGCGGAGTCGATCGATGTTTCGCTGCCGGGCCGCGCGCGCAGCATCGGGGCCATTCATCCGATCGCTCGTACGTGGAAGCGTATCGAAGAAATTTTTCGCTCGATCGGCTTCGATTTCGCAGAAGGTCCGGAGATCGAAACTGATTGGTACAACTTCACAGCGCTCAACAGTCCGGAAAATCATCCCGCGCGCTCGATGCAGGACACGTTTTATGTCGATGCGTCGGATACCGATGGCCGCCCGCTGCTATTGCGCACGCATACCAGTCCGATGCAGGTGCGCTATGCGCGCATGCATCAGCCGCCTATCAAGGTAATTGCGATCGGCCGCTGCTACCGTGTCGATAGCGACGCGACGCACTCGCCGATGTTCCATCAGGTCGAAGGCTTGTGGCTGGACGAGGACATCAGCTTCGCCGATCTGAAAGCGGTCTACACCAACTTTCTGCGGTGCTTCTTCGAAACCAACGAGCTTGCGGTGCGCTTCCGGCCTTCGTATTTTCCGTTCACCGAGCCGTCGGCCGAAATTGACATGATGTTCACCAGCGGCCCCCGCAAAGGCCGCTGGCTCGAGATATCGGGATCCGGCCAGGTGCATCGTGACGTCGTGCGCAATTTTGGATTGGATCCGGACAAGACGATCGGCTTCGCGTTCGGATCGGGTCTCGAGCGTTTGGCGATGCTTCGCTACGGCGTCGATGACCTGCGCATGTTTTTTGAAGGCGACTTACGCTTTCTCAAGCAGTTCGCGTAACCAATGCAATTTTCCGAACAGTGGCTGCGCAGCTACTTTGATCCTCCGTTTACGAGTGACGAGTTGGCTTCACGGCTGACGATGGCGGGTCTCGAAGTCGAGAGCGTCGATCCGGTGGCACCGCCGTTTTCTGGTGTGGTCGTGGGCGAAGTCTTGCGTGTTCTGCCGCATCCGAATGCCGACAAGCTGACGGTGTGCGAAGTCGAAGTTGGAGCGGGTGAGATTCTTTCGATTGTCTGCGGAGCACCCAACGTCAAGCAGGGGATCAAGGCTCCGTGCGCAGTGGTCGGCGCGCTGCTGCCCGGCGGCGCTCAAATCGGTGCCACGACGCTGCGCGGCGTGCAGTCACAAGGCATGTTGTGCTCAGCGCGCGAACTCGGGCTGTCCGAAGATGCAGGTGGCCTGCTGATCCTCGACGCAGACGCACCGCCAGGCGCCGACCTGCGCGCATATCTGGCACTCGACGATCGCACGCTGACGATCAAGCTCACGCCCGATCGCGCTGATTGCCTTAGCGTCGTCGGCGTCGCGCGCGAGGTGGCGGCACTCGCGGGTGCACCGTTGTCGCTCCCGGCAATCGATCCCCTCGCGCCTGCAATCGCCGATCGCCTTGCGGTGCAGATCCAAGCTTCGGATTTATGCGGACGCTTTTCCGGCCGGGTAATTCGCGGTGTCAACGCGCGGGCGCAAACACCGGCCTGGGTTAAGCAACGCCTTGAGCGCAGCGGGCAACGGCCGATCTCGGCGCTGGTCGACATTTCGAACTACGTGATGCTTGAACTTGGCCGGCCGACGCATGTGTTCGATTTGGACAAAGTGCAGGGCGGGTTAACAGTGCGCTGGGGCCGCAGCGGCGAGCGCGTCGAGCTGCTCAATGGGCAAACGGTGGACGTGGATTCCGGAGTTGGCGTAATCGCCGACGACACCGGGGTGGAAGCATTGGCGGGCATCATGGGCGGCGCGAGAACCGCCGTGACGCTCGACACGTGCAACGTATATGTCGAGGCCGCGTTCTGGTGGCCCAATGCCATCCGTGGCCGAGCGCGGCGCTATAACTTTTTAACCGACGCTGCACACCGATTCGAGCGCGGTGTCGACTACGCAACCAATGTCGACCACATCGAGTACGTCACGCGCCTGATCGTGGACGTCTGCGGCGGCCACGCGGGGCCGGCTGATGATCAAGTGCTTGCGCTGCCCGAGCGCAAGCCGATCGCGATGCGAATCGAGCGCTGCCGGCGCGTGTTGGGCATTGCAATCACCCAGGAAGCAATCGCAAATGCATTTCGCCGCATCGGCTTTGATTTTCGCGAACAGGGGGACACGTTTATCGTAGTGCCGCCGAGCTTCCGATTTGATCTCGAGATCGAAGAAGACTTGATTGGCGAGGTAGCGCGACTGACGGGCTACGAAAATATTCCGGCGCATCCGCCGCGCACGCTCGCGACGATGCGTACCAAGCCCGAAGAACGGCGAAGCGCGCACGACGTGCGGCGCGCGCTGTCGCTTTCTGGGTACACGGAGCTAATCAATTATTCGTTCGTAGAGCCGCAGCTGGAGCGCGACTTTGCCAACAACGATAATCCCATCGCGGTGCTGAATCCGATCGCAAGTCAGATGTCGGTAATGCGCAGCACGCTGCTCGGCGGTCTAGTCAACGCGCTGTCTTACAACGTTAACCGCGCAGCCTATCGGGTGCGAGTGTTCGAAATCGGCCGCGTGTATACGCGGGATCGTCTGCAAACCGATGGACCGTTGAGCGTGGCAGCAGTACATCAGCCGATTCGACTAGGAGGATTGGCGTACGGTCCGAATGATGATGAGCAGTGGGCCGGAGCTAAGCGAGACGTCGATTTTTTTGATGTCAAAGGCGATGTCCAGTCGTTGCTGCTACGAGCGAGTTTTACAGCAGGCACGCATCCTGCGTTGCACCCCGGCCGCCAGGCGCTGGTCGCCATCGGAGGGCAGCCGATCGGAATCATCGGACAGCTGCACCCACGCCTGCAGCAGCAATACGAGCTGCCCAAGCCGCCTATCGTTTTCGAACTCGACCTTGAGCCGTTGCTGTTCCAACCATTGTCGCGGCACCAAGAGCTTTCGCGGTTTCAGCCAGTACAGCGCGACATTTCGGTGACGGTGGCCGAGTCGATCCCTGCGCAAGCGTTGGTCGACAGCGTGTTGGCGTTATCCGTGTCTGACCGTCGCCTGTCGACGCTGCGCGAGTTCCGTGTGTTCGACGTATACCGCGCCCCATTGAATTCAAGCAAAGTCGCGGAAGCGAGCGCTAACGCTTTGTTAATTAACGAAAAAAGCCTTGCGTTCCGGCTGGTTCTACAAGATACTGAGCGCGCCATCACTGATGAGGATGCGGACGCCGTAGTTAAAGTATTAGTTGAGGTGCTGAACCAACGATTTGAAGCACGCCTGCGACAGTAATTCAACATGCGAGTGGAATCCGACTCTCCTATGCCGACCGCCGATTTCAAATTTCCGGATTTGCCGCGTGCAGCCGGTGCCATGCACTCTGCTGATCGCACCGGCAAGACGATGACCAAGGCGGAACTGGCCGAGGCACTGTTTGATCGTCTGGGATTAAATAAGCGTGAAGCCAAGGACATGGTCGACGGATTCTTTGATGAGATTCGGCAGGCGCTTGAGCGCGGGGAATCGGTGAAGCTTTCGGGCTTCGGTAATTTTCAGTTGCGCGACAAGCCGCAGCGGCCGGGAAGAAACCCGAAAACAGGTGAAGAGATCGCGATAACTGCGCGCCGTGTAGTGACTTTTCACGCCAGTCAGAAGCTGAAGGCCGCGGTCGCGACGGCGGCTGGCGCGCACTGATCTGCGTGACGATTGAGTAAAGCGGCAGCGTCACAAATCTCCTGCGCTTGATCAATGCAGCGCCACGAAGCTCCAATCCAACTGCCGTCGATTCCCGCCAAGCGCTACTTCACCATTGGTGAGGTCAGCGATCTGTGCGGAGTCAAGCCGCACGTGCTGCGATATTGGGAGCAGGAGTTCACCCAGCTGCGCCCGGTCAAGCGCCGCGGCAATCGCCGCTATTACCAGCACCATGAAGTTTTGCT
>DATLMT010000239.1:0-5982 GCA_035537135.1 Burkholderiaceae bacterium
AGCATGTCTGGCCCGTAAACCTGAGTCAAAGTACCCAGATAGTCCTCGAGCTTGCCAGGATCAAAAGGCCGGTTCGATTGGAATACAAACGCCTTGATCGCATCGTCGTGATGGTGGTGGTCGTGATGGTCATGGCCGCCAGCGTGGTTCTCGCCATGGTGATCGGCCTTGCGCGCCGCATCCGGATGCTCGCCGGCGAGAAAGTCCGGGTCGATCTCGAGAATTGCGTTTAGGTTGAAGCCGCGCACGTCGAGCACGTCGGCGATCGCGACATCGCCAAAATTTACCGGCTTGATCGGCGCCCGCGGATTCATATGCACCAAGCGGTCTTTAAGCGACTGCGCATCGGCTTCCGACACAAGATCGATCTTGCTCATCAAAATCCGGTCGGCGAAACCCACCTGGTTCTGCGCCTCCGGCTGCTGGTCAAGCGTGTCGTGCCCATGCTTGGCATCGACCACCGTTATCACCGCATCGAGCAGGTAGTAGGTCGAAATTCCGTCATCCATGAAAAACGTTTGGGTTACCGGTCCGGGATTCGCCATGCCGGTGGTCTCGATGATCACGCGCTCGAAATCGATCTCGCCCGCCTGTCGCTTCGCCTTCAGATCGTTCAGTATGCGCACCAGATCGCCACGCACGGTGCAGCAAATGCAGCCGTTGTTCATCTCGACGATCTGCTCGCCGGGCTCGGACACCAGCAGCTCGTTATCGATGCCTTCAGGACCGAACTCGTTTTCGATCACCGCAATCTTGTGACCGTGCTGCTCGGTCAAAATGCGATTCAGCAGCGTGGTCTTGCCGGCGCCGAGAAACCCTGTAAGAACGGTGACCGGGACCTGCTGCGCGCTTGCACTGACATCCATAAACGCCGCCTTTAACGAGACAACCGGAGCACGGCGTGCTCCCGAAATTAAGCTTCTTAAGGGGGCGAGAGTCTAGTGGAATTGTGTCTCAAAGGCGGGCCTCAACTGCGCCGCCTGGCGCGGGGGTGAGCGGCGTCGTACGCCTTCGCCAGATGTTGCCAATCCAGCCGTGTGTAGATCTGAGTTGTGGCAATGTTCGAGTGACCGAGAAGCTCCTGAACGGCACGCAAGTCCCCGCTTGATTGCAGCAAATGCGACGCAAAGCTGTGGCGCAGCACGTGGGGGTGCACGTGAACACCGAGACCGAGTTTGCGGGACAGCAGTGCGAGCCGCGATTGCACGCTGCGTGCTGACAATCGCACGCCGCGCGTACTCACGAAGAGTGCTCTTTCCTCGCTCGGAGCCAACGTCGGTCGTGCCTGCAGCCAGATCGACAACGCGGAGCATGCCGGCGCGCCGATGGGCACCTGGCGCTTCTTGCCCCGTTTGCCGACCACGGTGGCTTCAGCCGCAGCTAGATCGACCCAGCTGACGGACGCGGGCGACGATCCGGACGCTTCGAAGTAATGCCAGTCCAGCGATACCAGCTCAGCTAATCGGAGCCCGCTCGAATACAGCAGTTCGACGATCGCGTGGTCGCGGCGCGCAAGCAGCGATTCGTCCGCTGGCGCCGCAGCGAAGGTGACCGCTTGGTCGGCGGAGAGCGCTTTCGGCAAATGCTTGACTCGCTTTGGTCCCCGCACGCCTATTACGGGGTTGTCCGCGGCGTCACCGCGCTCGCACAGCCACCGGTACATCGAACGCCACGCCGACAATGTGCGCCCGATCGAGGCCGGCGAAAGCCCGCGCCCGTGCAGCTTTGTCACGTAGTGGCGAATGTCGTGGGCACTCAATGCCGCAAGCGATCGCTTGCCTGCAAACTCGATTAGGCTGTTGAGATCAGATCGGTATGCGGCCAGCGTATGACGCGATGCTCGTCGTTGTGTCGAAAGCTCGAGCAGGAATGCGTCGATCGCCGCAACCGACATCGATGCAGGGTCAGGCGCGCAACCGCGCTAACGCCGCGCTGGCGAGCTCACCGATGCGTTCCAGAAACGAGGTTCCCATCGAAGAGTGAAAGCGGTCTGCGTCGGCTGAGCCCAGCACCAGCATGCCAAAGGTTTCGGTGTTTGCACCCACGCGTAGCGGAATTAGTGCGACGCTCTTGACGATGCCGTCGGGCCCAAGCCATGAGGCCGCCTCAAACCCGACATTCGAACCGCAGAACGGCACGCGCATGCTGTTGGCGAAGGTGATCGTGTCGCTTTCAACCGCGCGCGCGCATTCAAGCGCCTCCAGCGCAGGCTTCGTGCTCCAGAGACGAAGCGCGGCGTGCGGAACTTCGAAGACGCGCTTTAACTCTTCGATCAAAGTTGTTGGCAGCGCGTCTTCGTCGGTCTCGCGGAGTAAGGAGCGCACCCACGAAATGAGCCTTTCCGCGATCGCATCGTTTTCCTGACCATGCCGGACCATCTCGGCCACCCTGCTTTCGAGCGCCTTCACTCGCTCGCGCAGCATCAGCGACTGGCGCTCGACCAGCGAAATGGCCTGGCCGTCGTGCGGGTGCGGTAGCTGCATCTGCGACAGCAGCTGCGGGTGCTGCTCGAAGAAATCCTGATGACGCGCGAGATAGTGCACGATGTCGTCCGCCTGCAAAGTTGTCATGTGGTCAATGATTGAAGTTAAATTTCTATTTCGCCTGTAAATGCAGTCACGGCCGCTCCGGTCATGACGACCGGCTGCGCTGGCCGCCATTCGACCTGCAACTCGCCGCCGCGCGCGCGGACTTTAACCGGAGTATCAAGCAATCCATGCCGAATGCCGCTGACGACGGCCGCGCACGCGCCGGTGCCGCAGGCGAGCGTCTCCCCGGCGCCACGTTCCCACACGCGCAGTCGGATGCAATGCCGATCGACAATCTGCATGAAGCCCGCATTGACCCGATCGCGAAAGCGGCGATGGCGCTCGATCAACGGTCCATCGGTCGTGACCGCAGCGGTGTCGACATCGCTGACGACGTGCACCGCGTGCGGATTTCCCATCGACAGCACGGCGACAGCGACTCGACGCCCGATGTCGAGCGGCCACAGCGTTTGATCGTGCTCGACGATCGGCGTCAAACCGGATGAGTCAAAGCCAGAGTCGGCAGGGTCGAAGCGCGGTTTGCCCATATCAACCGACACCTCACCATCGTCCTGCAATCGCGGCTCGATGATGCCTCCCAACGTTTGCACCCGGATCGCTGGTTTCGACGTCAACCCTTCGTCGTGTACGAACTTGACAAAGCAGCGTGCGCCGTTGCCGCACTGCTCGACTTCGCCGCCGTCGCTGTTAAAGATGCGATAGCGAAAATCGAGGTCAGGCCTAAGCGCCGGCTCGACCAGCAAGATCTGATCGGCGCCAACACCAAAGCGGCGGTCCGCCAGCAAGCGCAACTGCTGGGTCGACAAGTCAACGCGTTGTGCCACACCGTTGAGCATTACGAAGTCGTTGCCCGCACCGTGCATCTTGGTAAAGCGAAGCTTCATCGAACCGAGCCAGAGCGAGACGCGTGACCGTACACATTCGGCAGGCCCTCCGGCCGCGTTTTGAAGCGTCGATGCGTCCACATATATTGATCGGGCATTCTGAGCACCCAGCGCTCTATCTCGCGATTCATGCGGTCAGTGTCGGCTTCGATTGAATCACCCGGGAAGTTTGACCAAGGCGGCTCGAAATGCAGCGCGTATCCGTCATCGGTCATCTCGGTCACCGCCATCATCACCTGTGCGCCTGCGATGCGCGCGATGCGCGGCACCATTGGGATTGTGGCAGCCGGCACGCCGAAGAACGGCACAAAAATCGAATTGGCCGCGCCGAGGTCCATGTCGGGCAGGTAGTACAGAGGCAATCCGCTTTTTACTGTTCGAATCACGGTTCGCATGTCGGCGCCCTGCCGCGCTACCAACACCGGATCATTAAATCGTTGGCGAGTCGCCAGCAGCCACGCGTCCCAAACGGCATTGGTTTGCGTGGAGTAGATCGAAATGCCGCGCATCAACGTGTTGAATCGAACGCCGCCGGCATCCAGGCCGACGAAGTGTGGGGCGATCAGTATCAGCGGCCTTCCAGCCGCAGCCCGCAAATGCTCGATGCCGTGCACCTTGACGTAACGCTCGACGGTTAACTGCTCCCCCTTCGACAACACGGAGCGGTCCAGCCCGCTGCGTGCAATGTTTCGAAAGCAGCCGCGCGCGATGTCCCTGCGCTGCTGCTCGTTCATTGCAGGAAAGCACAATTGAAGATTGATGAGCGTCACGCGTCGTCGGGACGCGACGAGCCCCCACAGCAGATCGCCAATCAATGTGGCAACCCGGGTACGGGCGCGCTGCGACCAATTCGACGTTGCATCGATCAGCGCGATCCACAACTTTGCGGACAATCTGCCGATGAGTGCGCTCAAGCTCGAAGTCGCGGGTTCTAATACAATCGCCGCTTCGCCGAGTTAACGACAACTTGCGGGGCGAAGTCGGCACAGCATAGCCGAGGCAAATACCGCTAAAGCGTCGCACTCCGGAGAGTGCGAAACGCCGCTAGCTTTCGCATAGGAGTGACCATGGCAGGCAATTTTCTATTTACTTCCGAATCGGTTTCCGAAGGCCATCCGGACAAAGTCTCAGATCAGATTTCGGACGCAATTTTGGATGCGATCTTGGCGAAGGATCCGCGCTCCCGAGTCGCCGCCGAAACGTTGTGCAACACCGGGCTGGTAGTGCTTGCGGGTGAGATCACGACCAACGCGCACGTCGATTACATCGAGGTGGCGCGCCGCACGATCAAGCGCATCGGCTATGACAACACCGAATTCGGCATTGACTACAAAGGCTGCGCGGTGCTTGTCGCCTACGACAAGCAAAGCAACGACATTGCGCAAGGCGTCGATCACGCGTCCGATGATTTCCTGAATCAGGGAGCCGGTGATCAGGGCCTGATGTTCGGCTACGCATGCGACGAAACGCCTGAGCTGATGCCTGCGCCGATCTACTACGCGCACCGGCTGGTCGAGCGTCAGGCGGACCTCAGGCGCGACGGCCGAATGCCGTATCTCCGGCCCGACGCAAAGAGCCAGGTCACGATGCGCTACGTCGACGGCAAGCCGCACTCGATAGACACCGTCGTTTTGTCGTCGCAGCACGCACCGGAGATGTCGGACGGCAAGGTGATGAAGAAGGAATTCACCGAAGCTGTCATCGAGCTGATCATCAAGCCGTCGCTGCCACCTGAGTGGCTGAAGGAAACTCGTTATCTGGTGAACCCGACCGGGCGCTTCGTCGTGGGCGGGCCGCAGGGCGATTGCGGACTCACCGGTCGCAAGATCATCGTTGACACTTATGGTGGTGCTTGCCCGCACGGCGGCGGGGCCTTTTCAGGCAAGGACCCGTCGAAGGTTGATCGCTCGGCCGCATATGCGGCCCGCTATGTCGCGAAGAACGTTGTCGCGGCAGGGATCGCGCGTCAGTGTCAGGTCCAGGTCGCCTATGCGATCGGTGTTGCGCAGCCGATGAACATCACCGTTTACACCGAAGGCACCGGCGTGATTCCCGACGAGCAGATCAGCAAGCTGGTGGCGGCGCACTTTGATCTGCGGCCGCGCGGAATCATTCAGATGCTCGATCTGCTGCGGCCAATTTACGAGAAGACTGCGGCCTATGGGCACTTCGGACGCGACGAGCCCGAATTTAGCTGGGAGAAAACTGATCGCGCTGCACTGCTTGCCGATGCTGCTGGAATCCGGCGCAAGGCTGGCGAAGCGGTTCCCGCATAGCTGTCAAAACAATCCGATGATGCGTCCGTCGTCGTCGACGTCAATCGCCGCCGACGACGGATTTGCCGGCAAGCCGGGCATTGTCAAAATGTCGCCGCAGATCAGCACGACGAATTCGGCGCCCGCAGCAAGCCGCACCTCGCGAATGTTCATCGAATGGCCGCTCGGTGCGCCGCGTAACTGCGGATCGGTCGAGAACGAGTACTGCGTCTTCGCAATGCACACCGGGCAATGGCCGTAACCCCGATCCTGAAGCTGACGTAGCTGCGCGCG
>DATLMT010000240.1:0-3834 GCA_035537135.1 Burkholderiaceae bacterium
TCGACGTGCGCCTTGAAGTCGGCATCGTGCGGAAGAGCAGCGACGAATTGCAGCGCCGGCACCAGGTTGCGTGCTCCGATCAAAAGCGCGGCGAGCACGAGCTCTCTAACGGCATTTGCGTTGGCGCCCGGTGCGTTGAACACCGGCACGCCACGGTCAGACATCGCCGCCACCGGGATGTTGTTGGTGCCTGTCCCCGCACGGCCGATCGCCTTCACCGTCGGCGGGATCGTCATGTCGTGCATGTCGTGTGAGCGCACCACGATCGCGTCGGGCTGCTCGACGTGCTTGCCGACAACGTAGCGGTCGGGTGTGAACCGCAGCAGCGCCTGGTGCGAGATGTTGTTCAGAGTGAGGATTTGAAACTTCTTCATTTGCCTGCGAATCCTATTTAACCTTGTGTTCAAACTCACGCAGGTAATCGACCAGCGCCTGCACACCTTCGATCGGCATCGCGTTGTAGAGCGACGCGCGCATGCCCCCGACCGCACGATGCCCCTTTAACTGCAGCAGGCCGCGCTGCTGTGCTCCTTTCAGAAACGCGGCGTCAAGCGATTCGTCGCGCAGCTTGAACGGTACGTTCATGCGCGAGCGATCTTCTTTGCGTACCGGGTTGTAGTAAAGCTGGCTCGCATCAAGCGCGTCGTACAGCAGCTTCGCTTTAGCGATATTTTTTTGTTCTATCGCAGCCAGGCCGCCCTGTGCGAGCAGCCACTCGAACACCATTCCCGCAACGTAGATGGCATAGGTCGGCGGTGTGTTCACCATCGAATCGCTCTCCGCCTGCTCTTTCCAGTGGAATGCAGACGGCGTAATTGGAAGTGCGCGATCTAGCAGATCCTTGCGCACGATGACCAGTGTCAAACCGGCTGGCCCCATGTTCTTCTGCGCGCCGCCGTAGATCACGCCGTATTTCGACACGTCGACCGGACGCGACAGGATGTGCGACGACATGTCCGCCACCAGCGGCGCCCCACCAAGGTCAGGCGTCCACTGGTACTCGATGCCGCCGATCGTCTCATTGGTGCACACGTGCACGTATGCGGCCTCGGGTGACAGCTTCCAGCTCGCGCGCTCCGGCACGTACGTGAAATTCTTGTCCTCGCTGGATGCCACGATGTTGACCTGCGCGTACTTCTTCGCTTCCTTGATCGACCGCTTCGACCACTCGCCGGTGTTGACGAAATCGATCGTCTTCCGATCGCCGAGCAGGTTCATCGGAACGATTGCGTTTTCGCCGATTGCGCCACCCTGCAGGAACAGCACTTCGTAGTCGTCGCCGATCGACAACAGCGAGCGCAGATCGGCCTCGGCCTTGTCGGCAATCGAAATGAATTCAGGTCCGCGATGACTCATCTCCATCACCGACATGCCGCTGCCATGCCAGTCGAGCATCTCGGCTGCCGCGCGCTGCAAAACTTCCTTGGGAAGCACCGCGGGTCCGGCGCTGAAATTGAAGATTGTCATGTTGTGTGCTGTTCATCAAGTTGAGAAACAGTGTACGTGCGCGCAATCTATCGGATTGACCAGGCAGCCGGCACTGATCGTAAATGCACGTTAGTCTCGCCAAGCTGTTGTCCGTCGAAGTGACATCATGAATAAGCGAATTGTCGGATTTCATCAGGACACCGAGCAGCACTGGGTGGCGGAATTGGAATGCGGCCATGACCAGCATGTTCGGCACGACCCGCCTTGGACAAATCGCCCGTGGGTCCAAACTTCCGATGGCCGCGCAAAGGTTCTCGGTGCGTTTTTGAATTGCCTAAAATGCGATAGAGGGGAGCGACCGGACAATTTTATTCGGCATGCGTAGCCAAATTCTCTTCCGTTGTTAAACGTTCGTTAAACGAAACGCCTAGGAGAACACAACAAATGAATCGATGGCAGCAGGCCATAGCAAGGGTCCCGTTTGTACTGCTTGCGGCGCTCGGGATCGCGGGCTGCGCTTCAACCGCCACCAAGGAAGTTGTAGCCACCAAGGACGCGCCGGCAGCGATCGGGCCCTATTCCCAAGCGATCAAGTTCGGCAACATGCTCTTTCTCGCGGGGCAGATTTCGATTGATCCCAAGACGAACCAATTGAATACGGGATCCATTGAAGAACAGACCAAGCTCGTGCTCGACAACTTGAAGGCTGTCCTGGCTGCGAACGGCATGACGATGGACGACGTAGTGTCAACGACGGTCTTTCTGAAGGACTTGAATGAGTTTGGCAAGATGAACGGCGTGTACGGCGCCTATTTCAAGGACAAGCCGCCCGCGCGTGCAACTGTTCAAGTGGCGCGGCTCCCGCGTGATGTGCTGGTAGAAATTTCCGCAATAGCCGCGAAGTAGCCGCACCCGCGGGTTAACACCCTTGCCAGGCACTGTCGTCATTCGGCCGACGACGAATGCAGAGCTTGACGAGCGGTGCTGACGCCGCTCACTATTCCTTCACTAACCGGAGGAGGTTCCATGTTCTCGATGAAGCGCAGTTTCGCCGTTGCTGCTGTCGTAGCTGCCGTGACCGGAGGCGTGGTCATTGCTCAGCAAAAAGCCGCGCCTAGAGGAAGCCATGACTGGGCGCCAAGTGTTCCGCTCGGCAAGCATCACACGCTCGCTGCAACGCTCGACACGGTGCAGTGGGGCTGGCTTGATCCGAAGGAAGCGCCCAAGCTCACCGTGAATTCAGGCGACACGGTGTCGATCGAGACCATGATGCACTCGCACGACAAGATACAACCGGGCGTGTCGATGGAGCAGGTGATCGAGTTGCGCAAAGCCAATCCGGGCGGAGGCCCGCACTCGATGACCGGCCCGATCTTCGTAAACGGTGCAGAGCCGGGTGACGTGCTCGAAGTCCGCATCCTCAGAATCGAGCCGAAGCCCTTCGCGGTCAACTTCAATCTGCCCGGCAAGGAATTTCCGACCATAGGCGCGCTTGCTTCGGAAATGCCTGATGGCTTCATCAGGTTCTTCCCGCTGGACCTTCAAAAGCGCACTGCCGAGTTCAAGCCGGGCATCGTGCTCGACCTGCAGCCGTTTCCCGGCACGTTCGCTGTCGGCATCGACCCCAACGATCCGTCGCCGCGCAAGGGAGGTGTGAAGGACGACCCGATGGCCCCGGTATCGACGCTGCGTCCGTGGAAGAACGGCTCGAACATGGACATCAACGAGCTGAAGGAAGGCACGACGCTCTTCATTCCCGTGTTCCTAAAAGGCGGATTGATCTGGACCGGTGACTCGCATTGCCGACAGGGCAACGGCGAGGTGAATCTGACCGCGCTCGAGTGCTCGTACAAGGAAATCCGCATTCAGCCGATCGTCCGCAAGGACATGAAGATCGAATGGCCTTTCATAGAGACCCCGACGCACTGGATCACGATGGGAGTGAACGAGGACTTGAACGTTGCGATGGTCAACGCCACGCGCGAGGCCGTTAATTGGCTCTCGAATCAGAAGCACGTGCCGATGTCACGTTACGAGGCGTATGCACTGGTGTCGATGGCCGGTGATTGCCGCGTCTCTCAGGTGGTTGACGTTCGCAAGGGCGTGCACTGCATGATCCCGAAGTCGATCTTCACCGGGCTGAAGCGCACGTAGTGCTGCACAGACTGATCCTGGCGCTCGCGCTTGTAGCTGCGCCAGGGTGTGGCTTTGCGCAACAGTTGCGCGTAGTGACTACGTCAGCGGATCTGAAGTCGCTGGTCGAGGCGGTCGCTGGCACACGCGTCGACGTCGAAAGTCTCACGGCTCGCGAGCAGGATCCGCATGTCGTAGAACTCAAGCCAACGCAGCTTGCGCGAGTACGCAATGCCGCGCTGCTGATTCGGGTCGGGCTGGACCACGAGCCAT
>DATLMT010000241.1:0-4630 GCA_035537135.1 Burkholderiaceae bacterium
GGGCCGAACTGATACGCGAGCCGCGCCAGCAAGGGCGCTGCAATGATAAGAACGATCACGCTAAAGATGCCGCCGATCGCGCTGGCGACAGCAGACATCCCAAGTGCGCGCCCCGCTTCACCCCGCCTCGCGAGGGGGTAACCGTCGTAAGCCGTCGCGGACGCCGACGGATCGCCTGGCGTGTTGATCAAAATGGCTGTGATCGAGCCGCCGAAGTTGGCGGCGCAGTAAATCGAACCCAGAAATGCAAGCGCCGCGACCGGCGACATCATGATCGTCAGCGGCAATAGCAAGGCGGTCGTTGTGCTGCCACTGATCCCGGGCAATGCGCCGACGACAATGCCCAGCACCGTACCGCCCAGCACCAGCAGCAGGATCTCCGGCGTGAATGTGACGTGCAAGCCCGCTAGAAAGGCATCCATTAAGACCACAGTCCCGCGATCAGACCGCCCGGAAAGTTGCCCTTCAACAAACGAACGAACACAAGGTAAATCACAGCGAGCAATCCAATCGCAGAGAGACCTGTTTTCAGGTACCTCTTCTCACCCCACATGCGGCCGAGGCCTACCACCAACGCAAATGAAGCGAGCCACATGCCGATCAGCTCAACGGCGGCGACGAAGGCGAACAGAACACCGGCCGTAATCCAGACGCTGACAGGCACCGGCGCCGGTTTCTCCATCGGCGGGCTGCCGATACCGAACGCGATGCAAACCGCAAGTACCACCATTACTGCAATGACAAGGCGCGGAAAGAATTCCGCACCCATGCCGCTCATCATCGCGGCAGGGGTCGTCGTCGAAAAGCGAAACGTCAGCGCAAAGGCAATGATGCAGCCGGCGATCGCCACCGCCGCCACCACAAGATCCTCACGTCGCACAACGGGCTACTTTGTCGAACCGAGCGCCTTCAGCTCGTTATCTGCCTCTTGGTACATCGCGTCGAGCTGTGCCTGCCATGCCGCGCGAGGTGCCACGCTGTCGGACGCCTGCCCGGAGGTTTCGATGTAGGTTGCATACATCTGGCCCTGCATCGCTTTCATCAGCCCGTCCTCCAGAATTTTCAACCGATCGTCGGGTACGCCCTTCAGCGTCACGAATCCACGTACGGTCGCGTAATCGGCATCGATGCCAACCTCCTTCGCCGTGGGCACATTCGGCAGGACCTTCAGCCGCTGCGAGGTCAGCACCATGATGGGCCGAACGTCGCCGGCCTTGATCTGCGACTCGGCCTCGGCGTAATTCAACATACCGAAATCCAGGTTGCCGCTGACCACGTTGATCACGATGTCACCGCCGCCGCGGAAGGGCACTGGCGTTGGCGCTTGCAGTCCGGCCTTGCGCGCGAATCCGATCAGCGAGATGTGATCGATGCTTCCAACGTGCGTGACGCCGACCTTCAGTTTGCGAGCCTTGCCCGCGGAAACCAACTCCTGCGCGGTCTTGACCGGGCTGCCCTTACCGACCATCAGCACCTGCGGATCCGCAGTAGCACGGGCGAGTGCCACGAACTCTTCGTATTTCACCGGCGACTTGCCTTGCAGAATTGTCAGCAGGTGAGTCTGCGTCACAAGCAGGATCGTATATCCATCGCGCGGCCGCGAAGCCGCATACGACAGCGCCGCAGCACCTGCGCCACCGACCCGGTTAGCAACAATCAGCTCTGTACCGAATATTCCAGGCGCATGCACCATCATCATCCGCGCCGTGATATCGGTTCCGCCACCCGCACCGGAATGTGTGACGACTTCGATCGGCTTACTGGGAAATTTTTCCTGCGCAAGCGTGGGCAAAACACCGAGGCCGGCGGCAGCACCCGCGCTTGCAATAAGCGTCCGTCTTTTCATTGTCTCCTCTTGTATCTTGTTGGCGTGACTCGTCAACACTTGTACATTCACTGCCCATACTCGTCAACACTTACGTCCCGTTCTGCGGGAAAGCGCGAACATCAATGACATTGAAAGATCGAATCGGGGTCGACATCGGACGGCGGGCGAAACTCGAGGACGGCATTGCCTGGGCAGCTAAGCACGGGGTGCGTTACATCGATATCCAGCTCGATACCGCCGCAAACGCGATCACAACTTTTGACAACCAGCGCGCCGCGAATGTGCGTCAACTACTCGAAAAGCACGACATCCAGTTGGGCCTGCATACGCTTTCAGCCGTGAATGTCGCAGAGTACTCCCCGTTTGTAGCGGATGCGGTGGACGAATATCTAAAGGCGTACGTCGATATTTTCCCCAAGCTGGGCGCGAAATGGATCGTCATGCATGCCGGGTATCACTTCAGTTCCGACAAGGCGATGCGCATGGAGCAGGGCCTCGAGCGGCTCAAGCGAATCGTGGATCATGCGGAGAGGAAAGGTGCGCTGGTGCTGCTAGAGAACCTGAACAAGGAGCCCGACGACGCCGAAGTGCACTACCTTGCCCACACGATCGAAGAGTGGCGCTACTACTACGACCGCATTCAGTCGCCGGCATTCCGGCTGTCATTCACAGCCAACCACGCGCACCTTGTCCCGGAAGGTATTGACGGCTTCGTCGATGCAATCGATATGTCGCGGGTATATGAGGTACGGCTGGCGGATTGCTTTCGCAACGGCTATGAGGTGCATCTGAAGCCGGGTGCGGGCGACCTCGACTTCGGCGACATGTTCAAGCGGATCGAGGGCAAGGGATTCAAAGGTCACTACACCAACGCCTTCACGACACTCGACGACATGCTCTGGGCCCGCGACTATCTGGTGGACGCAGCGAGGAACGCCGGCGTCGCAGCGTGAACGCAAGCGGTCAATCGACTCAGTTCTTGCCTTGGTAGCGCAGCCTCGACAGAGTCTCGGCGGAGAGATTCAGATACGAAGCGAGTTCTTTCTGCGGTACGCGGTCGGTCAGTTCGGGATGCTTGCGCATAAAGCGATGCACGCGTCCCGGAGCATCGAGCAGGTGCAGCGTGATCGTGTGCGCCATGATCTCGCTCATCAAGCGCATTACTTCAAATTCGAAAATTTGCTTTAGCTCTTTGTGCTGGTCGAGAAACGCGACCCATTGCGGAAGCGGTAACTTCGCGACGCGCGCTTTGGTGACCGTCATGATGCTGTACGGTACCGGGGTGTCGAGTCGCCACGCGGCGTAGCTCGTTTCCATCGCGCCGGCGTCGGCAAAGCGCAGAATCATCTCCCTGCCCTGCTGATTTGCGACAACGCGTTTCAGGATGCCGTCCAGCAGGAAGTACTGTTCCATTTCAAGAGCGCCCTGCCGAATTAAGCACTCTCCCTTGTGGCAATCGACTACGGACAGCAACGGTTCCAACTCGATCATCGCGCGCGCGCCCATCTGCTTGAGAATGACGTTCTCATTCAGTTGTGCGCGAAGGCGCACGCTTTCCGGGTGTGTCGCAACTAGGCTCATGGCAGCGCATCGGTCGAAGGCTAAAGCTCGGTGCCCGACTTTAAGCGTGGGAAATTGACACGGGTCAATGACCCGCCTTCTGCCAATACTATAGGATGAATTTTCGTAATCCGTCTCCCTAACCATGCGTCGCTTGCCTTCGAACGAGGCTCGTTCTCCGACGGATGGTGTACGCCATAGCGTTGCAGGCAGATGACCCAAAGCGTCGAACCGATATTTAAAGGGAGTGAATGATGTCGTCAGTCATTGCAGCCAAGCCAGTCGCGAATGTCGCCGACGAAACGCCGAAGGTCACGGGTAGCGGAACCGATGCTCATATGCAGGAGATCGATGGCTTTCAACTGGTCATCGATGCCCTGAAGCTAAATGGTATCGATACCATCTTCGGTCTGCCTGGGATTCCGATTACGGACCTCACGCGCAAATTGCAACGCGCAGGGTTGCGCGTGATCTCATTCCGACATGAGCAGAATGCCGGCTACGCCGCGTCGATCGCGGGCTTTTTGACGCAGAAACCCGGCATCTGCCTGACCGTTTCCGCGCCGGGCTTCCTGAACGGCCTGACGGCACTTGCCCACGCGACCGTCAATTGCTTCCCGATGATTTTGATCAGTGGCTCTTCGGAGCGTGAGGTCGTCGACCTGCAGCAGGGCGACTACGAGGAGATGGATCAGCTCGCGATCGCGAAGCCGCTCGCCAAGGCGGCGTTCCGCGTGCTGCACGCCGAGGATATCGGCGTTGGCGTCGCGCGCGCGATCCGGGCCGCGGTGTCCGGCCGTCCGGGCGGCGTCTACCTCGACCTGCCGGCGAAGCTCTTTCCGCAGGCGATCGATGCTGCAACCGGCAAGAGCACGCTGATCAAGGTGGTCGACCCTGCGCCAAAGCAAATTCCCGCGCCCGATGCAGTCAAGCGCGCGCTCGGTCTGCTGAAGTCGGCGAAGAAACCGCTGATCATCCTCGGCAAGGGCGCGGCGTACGCGCAGTGCGACGCCGACATCCGCGCGCTGGTGGAGAAAACGGGCATCCCGTATCTGCCGATGTCGATGGCAAAGGGCCTGCTGCCCGACACGCACGAGCAGTCCGCATCGGCCGCGCGGTCCTACGTGCTGCCGGAAGCTGACGTCGTGATGCTGATTGGCGCGCGGCTCAACTGGCTGCTGTCGCATGGCAAGGGCAAGTCGTGGGGCGCGCCCGGTTCGAAGAAGTTCGTGCAGATCGACA
>DATLMT010000242.1:0-5241 GCA_035537135.1 Burkholderiaceae bacterium
CGATTCCGCCGTGCGCGCCGGAATTTCTTCCAGCAAACGGCGGCAATTATGCAGGGGCGCTCCATTGACCAGGTCCCAGACGTAGGCATCGAAGCTGGCGAACTCTTTCTGAACAGCGACGAAGGCGCTTGCGTTGCGCACCGTGCTCTCTATCTTGAGCCGATTACGAACAATCCCCGGGTTCTGTAGAAGCCGTTCGATCCGCGCTGGTGTGAACCGCGCCACACGCGCGGGATCGAAATCGAGGAATGCTTTGCGATACGCCTCGCGCTTCTTAAGAATGGTTTCCCAGCTCAGACCGGCCTGCGCACCTTCAAGTGTTAGAAACTCAAACAAGGTCGTGTCGTCATGCACAGGAACACCCCACTCAGCATCGTGATACGCAATGCCAAGAGCAGTTCGCGCCCAGCTGCAACGTACGAGTGGATTCATCGGTTTCCCTTGCTCGCGGCCGACCGTTACGGTCGGTATCAGCGAAGCAGAATTAACGCGCCCGACAGGATGTAAATCCCCAACGCAATCAGCACAACGGGCAAGATTACGTGACCATAACGTCGTATGGCATTACCAAGAACGTCGTTGTTGACGAGCAAGTATCCGATGGCGCACCACACGCCTGTCATCACAGCGAACGCCAGCGCGTACGTGGCGATTGCATCAAATGACGTCGCAAACAGCGGGATATAAACCGCGACGTTGTCTCCTCCATTCGCGACCGTCACGCTGGCAACGGCCAGGATTGGCAAACCCAGGCGCCGTTCCGCCGTGTGCTTCGGCTCCTTAATGCGACGCGCGTCACTACCACCTTCAGCGTCGACTGAGCTGATGTGCAGTGACGGCAGTTTGGCGAGGCCCATAAGCAATGGCACAAGCCCCAGCAGCGCAATCCAGCCTTCGGGAATCGTCAGTGCCAAAAGTGCGGCCATCGCGCTGAACAAAACCAATGCCCCGACGCCCAGGTACTGTCCGATCACAATCGAGAGACGATCCAGCCGCGCGTCTGCAAAGAACACCGCGAGCAGAAAGAGATCATCGATGTCGGTGGCGATGAACACCGCAATTCCGATGCCAAGATCTGTCACGAGCGCACTCATTCCAACGTCAACGTTGGAATTTTCCTCAAGCGGCTCTCATCGGTTCATGGGTCTGATCCGGCCGTGAGCGGGTAGCCTGCTTCGCGCCAGGCTTTAACACCGCCATCCAGAGCCACCGCGCGCTGGTAGCCAAGTTCGCGCAACGTTGCAGCGGCCAGCGTCGAAATGCGGCCGAACTCGCAGCACGCGACGATGCGTTTAGTCGGGTCAGGCAGGTCATCATTCACGCGCAGCTCGAGCTGACCGCGTGGCAGCAGCCTGGCGCCCGGGATGTGGCCGTTTTCGTACGCGTCCCGCTCTCGCACGTCCAGCACGATGAAGTTCTGGTTGGCGGCTTCAACGCGAGTCTTGAGCTCAGCCAGCGCCATGAACGGAACCGCAGCAGCAGCTTCCGCGAGCAACTGTGCGACGGTCTTTCCTCCGCTCATGTTGCTGCGTAGCGCTTCGGTGATGTGCGTCGGCATACTCAAGTTAAGGTTGCGCATCATCTCTACGAAAGCGGCGCGATCGCGCTTCTGCAGGCGTGGGTTCTCGGCGAGTTGCTGGCCGATCGTCGATTGAACACCGCCTTTGTAATCGTGCGCCGGATGCACGTTGAGCGAGGGGTCCAGCTTCAGGATGCCGCTGAACAGGCTGTCATAAAGCGCTTCTGGATCGCCGGTCGGCAGATCGGTGCGGCCGGTGCCGCCGAACAACAGCGTGTCGCCGGTGAACAGGTGATCTTCCACCTGCAGGCACATCGAGTCGCGCGTGTGACCCGGGGTATGCACCACCTGCAATCGCAGGCGCCCAACGAGCATCATGTCGCCGTCATCCAAGCGCATGTCGACAAATGGCGCTGGACTTTCGCGATGCATCACCACCGGCACGCCGAGTTGCTTCGCCAGCTGCCGCGTCCCCGAAAAGTGATCGGCGTGCGTGTGCGTATCAATCAGGTAGCGGATGCGCAGCCCGTCGCGCGCGGCGAGGCCCAGATAGCGGTCGATCTGGCTGATCTCAGGATCAATCACCACGGCAGCGCACGTCTCGCTGCAGCCGATCAGATAGGACTGACACCCGCCCGTGGCGATCTGCTCGTAGATCATGCGCAGACACTATCGCGAAACATTGCGGAAGTCACTCGTCAAAGCTGTCGCGCTCGATCTCCAGATACGCGCGGTTGATGTTGCGCCCGATAACATACGAACGCTCCAACGCCTCCCAGGCCGAAAGATCCAACGACTTGCGGATTTCGGTCTCACTCTGACCTCTTTTGAAACCTGTCTTTACGCCGGCATAGAAGTTGAACATCGTGTTCCGCAAGGCCGTCACGTCGCGCTGCGTCATCACGTCGCCGTGCCCCGGCACGAAGTGCTTTACAGCGTACGTCTGCATTTCATCGAGCGTTTGGATCCAGTTCTTCACGAAGCCATCCTGAAACGTCGGGACGACCCCGCTTACAAGTATGTCGCCAGTGATCAACACCTCGTCGTCGGGCAGGTGCACCATCAAATCACCGATCGTATGCGATCCGTTCGGAATCCAGAACACAAGGCGCACGCCATGGATCGTCAACCCCGTGCGGGTGGCAGTGGCGTAGGTGACGTCGGCGGCAAGCGGCTTCGTTCCGGGCAGTCTGCGCCCGATATCGTGCTCCATGATTTCGAGCCACTCATGACCGGTGTCGAGAACCATCTTGCGGCACATCTCGGAGCTGATGAAGGTGGCCCGTTCGAAGGCGACGTTCCCGAGGTAGTGATCGCCGTGGTGATGAGTGTTCACCACGTGTGTAACCGACTTGTCGGTAATACGGCGCACGGCGGCCGCGATGTGCCTACCAACCTCGTCCGACCCTCCGGAATCGACCAGGATCACGCCCTTGTCGCCCACGATCACCGTCGAATTGATCATGTAGCCCTGATTGCTTTTGTTCGCGTGTTGAATCGGTCCCAGAAGTACGTACACGTGCTCGTTTATCTTGTGCGTTCGAGGTTCGGGAAGCGACTGCGCGCATGCGGGTGTGAAAAAGCTCAGCACCGCAATCAGCGCGCCGACCGATCGCATGACGCTAGCGGCGATGGACGACATTGTCGGGCTTGGCCGGCGGACAGCAGTGGGCGGAGTGGCTATCGCGCTGGTACTTCGGCTTGCGTGGTCTCGTCTGCCGGCTGCTCGACAGGAATAGACCGCACCGACAGCACACCTCTAATCGCCGCGATCGCGTCGATGACGCTTTGCGCGACCGGGCTGTCAACGTCGACCATCGTGTACGCCATTTCGCCGCGCGATTTGTTCAGCATGTTATGAATGTTTAGGCCGGCTTGCGCCATCGTGGTCGAGATCTGGCCGAGCATGTTGGGCACGTTGGCATTGGCGATACCGATGCGATACGCCGATTCTCGAGCCATTTCGACCGGCGGGAAATTGACTGAGTTGTTGATGCCGCCGTCCTCAAGAAATTCACGCAATTGCTCGACGACCATCACCGCGCAGTTTTCCTCCGCCTCGGCGGTCGATGCACCCAGGTGGGGTAGCGCGATCACACCCCGCACGCCTGATAACGCTGGCGACGGAAAGTCGGTCAGATAGGCCTTGAGTCGGTCGGCGCGCAGGGCTTCGACGACTGCGGCTTCGTTGACGATTGCATCGCGCGCAAAGTTGAGCAGCACCGCGCTCGGCTTCATCATCGCCAGTCGCTTGGCATCGATTAATCCGCGTGTCGCCGCCATCAGCGGCACGTGCAGCGTGACGAAATCCGCCTGCTTTAGCACTTCGTCGATCGACTGCGCCTTGCGCACCGCCGACTGCAGCCGCCAGGCCGCATCCACCGTGATCTCCGGGTCGTAGCCGACCACCTTCATGCCGAGCTTGAGCGCGGTATCCGCGACCAGCGCACCGATCGCGCCCAGCCCGATGATGCCCAGCGTGCGATGCGGCAGCTCTATGCCGGCGAACTGCTTCTTTCCCTCCTCGACCTGCGCGTCGAAGTCGGCATCGTGCGGCAGGGCGGCGACGAATTGCAGCGCCGGCACCAGGTTGCGTGCCCCGATCAACAGCGCGGCAAGCACGAGCTCTCTGACAGCATTCGCGTTGGCGCCCGGTGCATTAAACACCGGCACGCCACGGTCAGACATCGCTGCCACCGGGATGTTGTTGGTGCCTGTGCCCGCACGGCCGATCGCCTTCACCGTCGTGGGGATCTTCATGCTGTGCATGTCGTGCGAGCGCACCAGGATTGCGTCGGGCTGCTCGACCTGCTTGCCGACAGCGTAGCGGTCGGGTGTGAACCGCAGCAGCGCCTGGTGCGAGATGTTGTTCAGCGTGAGAATTTGAAACTTCGTCATTTGCCTGCGAATCCTATTTAACCTCGCGTTCAAACTCACGCAGGTAGTCGACCAGCGCCTGCACGCCTTCGATCGGCATCGCGTTGTAGATCGACGCGCGCATGCCGCCGACCGCACGATGCCCCTTCAACTGCAGCAGGCCGCGCTGCTGTGCTCCTTTCAGAAACGCGGTGTCAAGGGATTCGTCGCGCAGCTTGAACGGTACGTTCATGCGCGAGCGATCTTCTTTGCGTACCGGGTTGTAGTAGAGCTGGCTCGCATCAAGCGCGTCGTACAGCAGCTTCGCTTTGGCGATATTTTTTTGTTCGATCGCAGCCAGGCCGCCCTCTGCGAGCAGCCATTCGAACACCATTCCCGCAATGTAGATAGCATAGGTCGGCGGTGTGTTCACCATCGAATCGCTCTCCGCCTGCTCTTTCCAGTGGAATGCAGACGGCGTAATTAGAAGTGCGCGATCTAGCAGATCCTTGCGCACGATGACGAGTGTCAGACCGGCAGGGCCCATGTTCTTCTGTGCGCCGCCGTAGATCACGCCGTATTTCGACACGTCGACCGGGCGCGACAGAATGTGCGACGACATGTCGGCCACCAGCGGCGCAGCGCCGACGTCAGGTGTCCACTGATACTCAATGCCGCCGATCGTTTCATTGGTGCATACGTGCACGTAAGCGGCGTCGGGCGACAGTTTCCAGCTCGCGCGCGCAGGGACGTACGTGAAGTTCTTGTCCTCGCTCGATGCCACGATGTTGACCTGCGCGTACTTCTTCGCTTCCTTAATCGACCTCTTCGACCATTCGCCGGTGTTGACGAAGTCGATCGCCTTG
>DATLMT010000243.1:0-6362 GCA_035537135.1 Burkholderiaceae bacterium
GCGTGCCAGCCGACGCAGCGCAGAATGTGCGTCATAGCGCCACTGCGATTGCCGCCACGCCAGCAGTAAACAAGCGGCCGCCAATTCTTCGGCATCGAGTCAAATTGAGTTTCCAGATGGTGCGCGATATTGCGGGAGACGTACGCGGCGCCGCGGCGGCGTGCCTCAAAAGACGACTGCTGCCGATCCATCGTGCCCACTTCGACGCGCTCGGTGTTCGTGAGCACGGGAAGATTGATCGCGCCCGGCAGGTGATCGATCGCGAATTCGTCCTCAGTTCGCACATCGAGCAACGAATCGAACTGCTTTAGGTTAAGCAACGCATCAGGTACCGAGACGGCGGTGCGTTCGGCCGCGTCCCAAGCGCCAGCGATCACGACCTTGCTTTCGCTGCAGCCTTCGCCGAAACGAGCGGCTCGAGCACGGGCCACACCGTTTGCAGAATTCTTGCCTGCGCTTGGGCGCTCGGATGAATTCGATCGGCCTGAAAAAAATCCGCTGAATCCGAAAAGCCTTCGAGCAAAAAAGGCACCAGCGCTGCGTTGTATTGTTTGGCGACGTTCGCGAACGCGCCGTAGAAGCGCTCTGTGTAATCGCGACCGTAGTTCGGCGGTATTTGAATGCCGGCCACAACGACGCGTGCTCCTGCCGCCTGACTCGCGCGCACCATTGCCGCGAGATTGTCCTGCATGCGAGCCACCGGCAATCCACGCAGCCCATCGTTGCCGCCAAGTTCGATGATGACAATTGACGGCCGATGCTGCTTCAACAGCGCTGGCAATCGCGAGCGTCCCCCGCTGGTGGTATCGCCACTGATGCTCGCATTGACGACCGTATAATTCGCGCCGCTCTGCTGTAAGCGATTTGCAAGCAGCTGCACCCAGCCTTGGCCGCGCTTTAATCCATACTCCGCGGACAGGCTATCGCCGAGCACGAGAATCACCGGGCGCCCGTCGCTGACAGCGTTGCTCTTGCTGATAGCGCCGAGCGCAGACGACGACGCGACGGCGTACCCAACGGCCAACTTAATGGAACGAATCAGGACAATTCTGCGCACGAGATGAATGACGGCAAAGAAAACGCGGTCGAGGCGCGCAATCTCGGCAAGGTGGTGCAAGACGCTACGGGTAGCTTGACCATTTTGGATGATATCAATCTGACGGTTGACTCGGGCGAAACAGTTGCCATCGTCGGCGCTTCGGGCTCTGGAAAATCCACTCTGCTAGGACTGCTTGCAGGGCTCGACGTTCCGACAGCAGGATCGGTAAACATCTTCGGCAAGGATCTTTTTGCACTCGACGAGGACGGCCGTGCAGCGTTGCGGGCGGAGTCGCTGGGCTTCGTGTTTCAGTCGTTTCAACTATTGCCGCATCTGAATGCGCTGGAGAACGTGTTGCTGCCGCTCGAGCTGACGGGGCGATCGCCGGACGACGCGTCGCCCGTCGATGCCGCGCGCCATCTGCTGCAAAGAGTGGGATTGGGAGAGCGGCTATCGCACTATCCGAAATATTTATCGGGTGGCGAGCAGCAGAGGGTCGCGTTGGCGCGGGCTTTTGTACTGCGTCCGCCATTGCTGCTGGCCGACGAGCCGACCGGAAGTCTGGATGCGCGCACCGGAGAAGCAGTGATCGACTTGATGTTTCAACTCAATCGCGAGCGTGGCTCGACGCTTCTGCTGGTGACGCACGATCCCGATATCGCACGACGCTGCGGCCGTCAGGTCGAGCTGCATGCCGGTCGCGTTGTCAACGCTCCCTGAAGAGCGCGGCGCCGCCGCGTCAGCCCGATCGACGCAGCTCGCTCAATTGCTCGGCTGCTCGCTGCGCGACGTCACCGGCCACCAATGCTGCGTCACTCTCGCCAGCGCGGCCGTGCAGCCAGACCGCAGCCAGGGTGGCCTGGCGAACCTCGAACGCCTGCGACAGCAGGCCGCCAATCAGTCCCGCCAGCACGTCGCCGGTGCCGGCAGTTGCTAGCGCCGGACTGCCGGTGGGGTTGATGGCACAGCGCCCGTGCGTATCGGCGACGATCGAGCCCGCGCCTTTCAACACCACAATGGTGCGGTGACGAACAGCGATTTCGCGCGCCGACGCAATGCGATCGAGCTGTATATCGCTGACAGAGACGTCGAGCATTCGGGCTGCTTCGAGCGGATGCGGTGTCAGCACCGTCGGAGCGCTGCGCGCAGTTAGGGACTCTGCCAGTGCGGGACCGCGCGCAAGCAAGTTGAGTGCGTCGGCATCGATCACCAGCGGCGCGTCAGTATCGAGCGCCCACTGCAGTGCGCGCCGTGCGGCGTCGTCAGTGCCGAGCCCGCATCCAATGACGATGCACTGCGGGTTGTCGATCGATGCCGCGGACCTGAACATCAGCTCAGGCTGCATCGGATCGAACCGGAGCTCGGGCGCACCGATACAGTCAACATATACGCGCCCCGCGCCAATCCGAAGCGCAGCGCGCGCGGCGAGCAGTGCAGCGCCAATCATGCCGGCGTTGCCGCCGATTATTAACACACTGCCGTAGCTGCCTTTATGCGTATTACGGCGACGTGGCGCGCTGACCAAAGAAAAGTCTGCGGGATCCGTCAGCGTAGTTCGTGCGGCCGTTGGTTGCGTGCCTAGCGCATCGACAGAGACGTGGCCCGCCGCGTCCGTGCCTTCCCCGGTATGCAGGCCGGGTTTGTCGGCGATGAATGTGATCGTCTCCGAAGCGCGGACACCTTCGACGCCGCCGATCCAGCAGCCGCGGTCGGCATCGAGTCCGCTCGGAACGTCAACCGCAATCACGCGTGCACGCTGTGCGTTGATCCATTGGGCTGCCACGAGCAGTGCACCCTGCAAGGGCCGCGTCTGGCCGATTCCTAGCATCGCGTCGATGACGATGTCGAAATGGCTGTCGGCCGGAAGGTCGCTGCGCGTGGTGCCACCCGATGCTTTCCACTTTGAAAGCGCATTGCGCGCATCATCGGCTGCTTGGCTCGCGAGCTGAACGCACATGACACGATGACCTGCGTCGCGCAGCTCACGCGCGGCCACGTAGCCGTCACCCCCGTTATTTCCTGGGCCCGCTATGACGCAGATCGATAACGGTTCTCCGTCATGCAGCACGCCGATATGGGCGGCGATTGCGGCGCCGGCGCGTGCCATCAGCGCTCCTGCAGGTAGATTTGACTGTGCCGCACGCTCGATCGCGCGCACGTCGGCGACGCTTAACAGCGGCGTTCCCATGGCTAGCGACGAGCGTAACGCTCGAGCGTTAGGCCGTCGAGATCGATCGCCGGCACCTTGTTCGCGATCACGTCCGCCACCGCGCGCGCCGATCCGCACGACATCACCCAGCCGGTGGAGCCGTGACCGGTATTGACATAAAGGTTCTCGATCAAGGTCTTGCCTAGGACAGGAGGACCATCAGGCAGCATCGGACGCGCACCGACCCAGAAGCGCGATTTCGGATACGAAGCGGCGTACGGAAACCAGTCCTGCGCGACTTTCAGCAGCGTGCGCAATGCGCTTTCGCGCAACTGCATACCACGCGTGCCGAGTTCTGCAGTGCCGGCGATTCGAAGCCATTTTCCCATCCGCGTAATTGCGACCTTGTACGTCTCGTCCATCACGCTGATGGCGGGCGCATGCTCGAAGGCGGTAATCGCCGCGGTTGCCGAATATCCCTTTACGGGCTGCATCGGCAGGTGAATGCCAAGCGGCCGTAGAAGCGCGACGCTGTCGATTCCACCGGCAACGACAAACGCATCAGCGGCGACGTCTCCCGTATCAGTGCGTACCGCCGAAATGCGTTGTTGGTCGCGCTGCAGACGTTGCGCGGTAACACCGAATCGAAAATCGACGCCGTCGCGAATCGCGATGTCTTTCAACTGTTGCGCGAAGAAAGCACAGTTGCCGGTTTCATCGTCCGGCAGGTGTAGCGCACCGGCGAGGCGGGTTTGCGCGTGCAGCGCCGGCTCTAGCGCATGCACTTCGTCGGTGCCGAGCAGCCGGTGTGCAACACCCAGCTCGGTCAGCATCTTGCGAGTGACGGCCGAGCGCTCGACTTCGACATGCGTACGAAACAACTGCAGATAGCCGCTGGTCTGCTCGTAGTCCAGCTGGTGCAGCTTGCGCAACGCACGCAGCTCGGACTGGCTGTAGAACGCAAGCCGCTGCATGCGCGCCTTGTTGCGAGTGAATCGTTCAACGCGGCACTCGCCGAGCCAGCGAGTGATCCAGCGCCATAGTGCCGGGTCGAGCGACGGCCGGAACACAATCGGCGCTTCCGGCTTGAACAGATACGCCAGCACCTTGCTGGGCATGCCGGGCTGGGACCACGGAGCCACATACGATGGGGCCATTACGCCGGCATTGGCAAAGCTCGTCTCCTGCGCGACGCCGGAACGGCGCTCGACCACGATGACATCGTGACCGTCGCGCCGTAAAAAGTACGCCGTGGTGACGCCAATGATGCCGGCGCCGATCACGACGATTCTCATTGCACCTGTACGCCCATTACAAGATCGGGCAACCAGGTTGCGATACCGGGAAAGATCGTGATCAACGCGATCGCGACCAACAGCATTGCGAAAAATGGAAGCGCGGCGCGCGCGATAGTGTTGCTGTCCTTGCCCGTCATGTTCTGCAGCACGAACAGGTTGAAGCCGACCGGCGGCGTGACTTCCGCGATTTCAACTAGCAGCACGACAAATACACCGAACCACACCAGATCGAATCCCGCAGTCTGAATCATCGGCAACACGACGGCGGCGGTCAACACGATCATCGAGATGCCGTCGAGAGCGGTGCCAAGAATCACGTAGAAGACCGCCAGGATTGCAATTAACGCATAGCGATTCAGCCCAAGCGCGCCGACCCACTCGGCAAGCTCGCGCGGAATTCCAGTAAACGCCATCGCTTTGCTGAGGAACGACGCGCCGGCGAGAATAAACATGATCATGCAGGAGACCCGCGTTGCTCCAATAAGGCTTTCGGCAAAGTTCTCGCGAGTCAATGAGCCGCCCCACCATGCAATGACGAGCGAGCCGAGTACTCCGTAAGCTGCACACTCGGTTGCGGTGGCAAGGCCTGCAAGTAGCACGTACAGGATGAAGATGATCAACAGCGCGCACGGGATCAGCTCACGTGAGCGACGAAGTTTTTGCAGGAACGGCACGCGCTCGATGTCGCTGGGCGTCCGCTCCGGATTCATCAGCGCCCACAAGACAATGTAGCCCGAGAACAAAGCCATCAACAGCAAACCGGGCATGATGCCCGCAAGGAATACGCGAATGATCGACGCATCGGCGGCCACCGCGTAGACGACCATAGTGATCGACGGTGGAATCAGAATGCCGAGCGTGCCGGCAGTGGCGAGCGAGCCGAGCGCGATCTGCTCGTCGTAGCCGCGCCGCCGCAGCTCGGGCAATGCGACTTTCGCGATAGTCGCGCACGTCGCTGCGGACGAGCCGGACACCGATCCAAAAATGCCGCACCCGAGAATATTTACGTGCATCAAACGGCCGGGAACGCGTTGCAGCCACGGTGCGAGTCCTTCAAACATTTGCTCGGACAAGCGTGTGCGAAACAGAATCTCGCCCATCCAAATGAACAATGGCAGAGCCGCCAGCTCCCACGATGCGTTGGTTCCCCAGAACGCGGTAAAAAGGCTGCGGCCGGGCGACGTATCGGTGAAGCCCTGAAGTCCGATCCAACCGACGATGCCGAGCGACATGCCGATCCATACGCCGGCACACAGCACGACGCCGAGCAGACCGAGCAGGATCGCGCCAACGACTACGGCGCTCATGGCCCTGTTAGCAGCCCAATGGAAAACGTAGCGAGCAGCCCCGAGGTTGCGTCGAGGAGCGAAGGTGCACGCAGATACATTGAGCACCGGAGGGGCATTATCGGTGCACGCAGTAGTTTTTCATTGGGCTAGAAGTCTTCGGAAAAATCGCCTCGGGCATGCCGCTCGTCGACGGCGACCTGATACGCCGGCCGCCTGCCTTGCAATACCGCAACGAGTTCGTCTGCAACCGCGATCAGCAGAATGATGGCGCCGATGGCAAACGGCAGCTGCGGGATCCAGATCGGAATGACCAGCAGGCCGATCGACATCTCGTCATAGCGCCAGCTTTCATAGACTCCATAGGTGGCCCAGCCCGCGAGCACTGCACTGGCCAGTAACGCAATCAGCAGCGCAAGCAGTTCTGCGTAATGTCGCTGTGCAGCAGGCAGTTTGTCGAGCACCAGTAGCATGCGAACGAAGTCACCGCGTCTGAAGGCGCTCGCCATCGGCAGAAATGCCGCCGCGGCGCACATCCATGAAACCAGATCATCGTTGCCGCTCAGACTGATGCCCATCGGGCGCGTCAG
>DATLMT010000244.1:0-5549 GCA_035537135.1 Burkholderiaceae bacterium
GCGGTAGCCACAACGCTGGGCACGCTCGCGCTGGTGCTCGGTCTGGCGTGGACATACTTCACGTGGTGGATCGTGATCCCCTCCGTATTTCTGATCGGCACACAGCAGCACGCGTTGTTCGTGCTGGCTCATGACGCGGCGCACTACCGGCTGTACGGAATCCGATGGCTTAACGACGCGGTCGGGCGATTCGTCGGAACCATCGGCGGCGTGTCGATGATGAGCTATCGCGTCATCCATCGGCTGCATCACAACAATTTATATGGCGAAGTGGACCCGGACATCGCATTGCACGGCGGGTATCCGCGCGGCAAGGTGTATCTGCTGAAGAAGCTCGCGAAAGACATTTGCGGATTGACCGCGTTTAAAACGTATGCCTACTTTTTCGGCAACCCGGCGATCAACGCGAACACGCAGCAGGCGCAACGCCCACTCGACGACACGTCAGCCGCCCTGCGCACGGCAGCGCGGCGTGACCGCTGGGGCGTCGTCGCATTTCACATTGGCGGGCCGGTCGCCGCATTCGCACTCGGCGGACCGCTCGCACTTGTGAAGTTTCTGGTTCTATGGACGCTACCGCTTGTCACCGTCATCCAGCCGATCCTTCGACTGCGCGCGGTATGTGAACACGGTGCGGTAACCGACCTTTCAACGCCACTCACTGCAGCGCGCACGAATCTCGTCGGCCCACTGGCGCGCTTGGTAATGTTTCCGCACCACGTCAACTATCACGTCGAACATCACTTGTTTCCCGCCGTTCCGCACTATCGATTGCCGCAACTGCACGCAGAACTTGCGCGGCGCGGAGTGTTGGACAGTGCCGAAGTAAGACCGCTACGCGAAACCTTCAAGCGTGTTTTCGCGGAGCGTGGCGGCTTGGTTTAAGTCGTCGCCACGCGCATTCTCAGATCGGAACAATATCGCGACGACGCGCAGACTATTCGACCGTCACGCGCGCCCATCTACGCTTGCCAATCTGCACCACATACGTCCCACGCTTGACGATTAACGCACGGTCGCTGACTTTCTCACCGTCGATCTTCACACCCCCCTGTTCGATACTGCGGATCGCTTCGCTGCTAGATGGCGCGAGGCCGGCTTGCTTTATCAACGCTGCGATCGGTACACCGCCATCGCCGCTCTTGACCGTGACTTCCGGCATCTCGTTCGGGATCGCACCCGCTTTGAAGCGTGCCATGAACTCGAACGCTGCCAATTCAGCCGCTTCTTCCGAGTGAAACCGCGCCACGATTTCTTTTGCCAGTAGACGCTTGACGTCGCGCGGATTGCGTCCGTCGCGCGTCTGCTGCTTAAGCCCTTCGATCTCTTCGTTCGAACGCAGCGACAGCAGGTCATACCAGCGCCACATCAGCTCGTCCGAGATGGACATCGTCTTCGAAAACATATCAAATGCCGGCTCGGTGATGCCGATGGTGTTGCCTTTGGTTTTCGACATCTTCTCGACGCCGTCGACGCCTTCAAGCAGCGGCATCGTCAGGATGCATTGCGGCTCCTGGCCATAATGGCGCTGCAGCTCGCGGCCAACCAGCAGGTTGAAGCGCTGGTCGGTGCCGCCGAGCTCGATGTCAGATTCGAGTGCGACCGAGTCGTAGCCCTGCATCAGCGGATACAGCAGCTCATGCATGGCAATCGGAGTGTTGTCCCGGTAGCGCGTTGCAAAGTCATCTCGCTCGAGCAGCCTCGCCAAGGTGTAATGGGCAGCCAGCTTGATCATGCCGGCGGCACCCAGCGGCTCGGACCACTCGGAGTTGTAGCGGATCTCGGTCTTGTCTCGGCGCAGCACCAGTCCCGCCTGATCGAAGTAGGTCTTCGCGTTTTCGTCGATCTGCTCACGCGACAGGGGCGGCCGCGTTGTGTTGCGGCCCGACGGGTCCCCGATCAGCGCAGTGAAGTCGCCAATCAAAAAAATCACCGTGTGGCCAAGATCCTGCAGTTGCCGCAGCTTGTTCAGCACGACGGTGTGACCGAGATGCAGGTCCGGCGCCGTCGCATCAAGCCCAAGTTTGCAGCGCAGAGGTGTGCCGGTTACCTCCGCGCGCGCGAGCTTTTGTACGAATTCAGATTCGACCAATAGCTCGTCTGAACCGCGTTTCACGAGCGCCAGCGCACGCTCGGTCTCAGGTCCCATCGTGTAAATTTTGCTATTAGACGCCATGCGTGGTAGCGAAATTGTGGCGATGAAGCCCGGGCGGAAACTGACGGGCTATACTCGCGCCCTCGATTGAAGCGCACTGACGCGTGCGCTTTTTTCTTTCAGTCAATTTATTCGGTAGAGACCATTGTCGATTCTATCCAAACGACTTGCACTTTTTGCAAGCGACGCGCGACTCGGTTTTCGCTTGATGTCGCGACGATGGAAGCAGGTGGATCCAGTAAAGCGTAAGCGTGTCGAGTTGACGGCGGTCTTTTCGCTGCTGCCGTTGTCGGCTGCGATCGCTGCTCTGGCGGCAGTGCCTGCTGCCCTCGAGCTCGATCAATCGCAGACACACGCCGTTATTGAAACTATTAGCACCCCGTCCATTGCGGATCAGGTAGCGCAACTGCTAGCCCGCGAAGACAGTCACTTGCGCGAAGCGCGCGTACAGCGTGGCGAGACATTGGCGGCGTTGTTCGCGCGGCTCGGCATCGCTGATGCGGCCGCGCTGCGCTTTGCACAGACGGATGCGTCCGCGCGCCCCTTGGTTCGCTTGGCGCCCGGCCGCTTCGTGCAGGCCAGCATTACGTCGGAGGGCGGCTTACGTTGGCTGAAGCTGCACGGTGCCGGCGATCTGGACGGCGCGCTAGCGACCACGCGCGTTCTTACTATCGATCGGAATGCGGATGCCGCATCGGGCTTCCGCGTCGTCGAGAACGATGTTGCGCTGGAGCGTCGTGTTGAGTTCAAGACTGGCGAAGTGCGCGTATCGCTTTTTGGTGCAACGGATGAAGCGGAAGTGCCCGATGCCGTGGCCCAACAGATGATCGACGCGCTCGAAAGCCAAATCGATTTTCATCGCGACCTGCGGCGCGGCGCTCGATTCCGGGTGATCTACGAATCGCTGTACGCGTCAGGCGAATACTTGCGCGCCGGTCGCTTGTTGGCAGTCGAGTTCGAAAACGGCAACAAACGATTCTCGGCGTACTGGTTCGCGAACGGCAGTAAACATGGCGGCTATTACGCGGCTGACGGGCGTAGCTTGAAGCAGGCGTTTTTGCGATCGCCGCTTGAGTACACCCGCGTCAGTTCGGGCTTCAGCAGTAGCCGCACGCATCCGATTTTCGGCTACGACGCCGCGCATCGCGGCGTCGACTATTCCGCCGCGGCCGGCACTAATGTGCGGTCGATTGCAGAAGGCGTTGTGACATTTGCCGGCTGGCAGCGGGGGTATGGCAATGTGGTCGAGATCCGCCACGACGGCAAACACGCGACGCTCTATGCCCACCTGGAGACGGTTGCCCCTGCCCTGCGCCAGGGTCTTCGCATCGGCCAAGGGGACTCCGTTGGCACAGTCGGCATGACGGGGTGGGCCACCGGTCCGCATTTGCACTTCGAGCTCAAGGTGCACGATGTGCACGTCAACCCGCTTACCGCCGAACTACCAGCAGCCGAGCCGCTGGCCGCTGGCCAGTTGCACAGTTTTGCTTTGGCGGCGGCGCCGTTGCGTGCACAGTTGTCACTGCTCGAACGCGTAAGCATCGCTCTCGACCGTCCGCGCTGACAGCGCGGCGCTTCGCTCCGTACCTTGCTTTTCATTGGGCTAATGTCTGGCACGAGCCTGGACGGCGTCGACGCAGTTCTCGCAAATTGCTTGGCGTCGCCTCCGAAATCGCTGGCGCACGCGTACCGCGCGTTCCCTGAGGATCTGCGTGAGGCGTTAACAGCGCTCTGCACGTCCGGGCCGGACGAAATCGAGCGTGGCGGCGTTGCCGCTCGCGAGTTGGCGCAACTGTATGCCGCGGTTGTGGATGACGTGCTAAAAATGGCAGACGTATCGCACGCAACTGTGCGCGCCATCGGAGCACACGGACAAACCGTGCGGCATCGTCCGCAATTGGGATTCAGCGTTCAGCTGAACGCGCCGGCGTTGCTGGCGGAGCTGACCCAGATCGATGTTGTAGCGGATTTTCGCAGTCGCGACATGGCAGCCGGCGGCCACGGTGCGCCGCTAGCATCGATCTTTCACATCGCAGCGTTCAGCGGGCCGCAGCCGCGAGCGGTCGTCAACATCGGCGGCATCAGCAACCTGACTGGGCTGCCCCAAGTCGGCGGCGATGGGCACGTCATCGGATTCGACACCGGTCCTGGCAATCTGCTGCTCGACTACTGGGTGCAAAAACACTTTGGTTCGCCGTTTGATCGGAATGGCGCCCTGGCGGCATCTGCCGTTGCCGATCTGCCACTGCTTGACTCATTGCTGGCAGAACCCTTTTTCCAGGCATCGCCGCCGAAGAGCAGCGGGCGCGAGCTATTTTCGCCCGCCTGGCTCGAGCGCGTAATGCGAGGCCGGAAACTGGAACCGGCCACCGTGCTTGCGACGTTGACACAGCTGACCGCCTCCGCGATCGGGCGTGCAGCCAACACTTGGTTCCCGCAGGCAGCCGACGTAGTCGTATGCGGCGGCGGCGCGCGTAATGCGACGCTGCTTCGCATGTTGGAAGCTGAGTGCGCGCCGCGCCCGGTGTTTCCCTCGTCGGCCCTGGGCGTTGAACCGGACCAGGTCGAAGCGCTCGCGTTCGCTTGGCTCGCCCGCACGCATGTGAACAATCAGCCCGGAAATGTTTCGAGCGTCACGGGTGCGCGTGGACCCAGAATTCTTGGCGCGCTTTATCCAGGGCGAGAGCCAGCATAAAAAAAGGCGCCATCAAGGCGCCTTTTTTAATTCATACAATCGTCATGCGGAAAACGAAGACCCACACCCGCACGTCGTGGTGGCGTTCGGATTCTTGATCACGAACTGCGCGCCTTCCAAATCCTCTTTGTAATCGATCTCGGCGCCAACCAGATACTGGTAGCTCATCGAGTCGATCAGCAACGTCACGCCGTTCTTCTCCATCGACGCATCGTCTTCGTTGACCACTTCGTCAAACGTGAATCCGTACTGGAACCCCGAGCACCCGCCACCCTGCACGAACACGCGTAGCTTCAGGTCATTGTTGCCTTCTTCTTCGATCAAGTTCTTCACCTTGGCTGCCGCAGCGTCGGTAAAAACCAACGGTGCCGGCATCTCGACTACAGCGTTCATGCGTACTCCTGCGGGTATCTCACTCGTCGATTATAGGCGTCTGAGGTTCCTCAATTGTCTGAAATGGTGCCGCCCGCGGCTAATTTCAACGTCGCTGGACCCTTGTTGGACCGTTCCGCCTGATAGATCAACCGGCCTTCGACCACCGCGCCCTGATGAATCTCGATCGCTCGATAGTGCACGTCGCCGGTGACGCGTGCCTTTGGCTGAAGCTCGAGCAGCTCGGTGACGTGCACGGGCCCGGTGATACGACCCGACACCACCAGATGCGCGGCGTGCACTTCGCCTTCGACATGCCCGAGCTCG
>DATLMT010000245.1:0-3309 GCA_035537135.1 Burkholderiaceae bacterium
CGGCGGAACGTACGGGCACTTGCTCATGTAGCACATGTCGCACAGGTAACACTGATCGACGACGTCTTTGTACTTCTCCTTCGGAACGCCGTCGAGCTCCCCTGTGGGACCGTTGTCGATCAGGTCGAACAGCGTCGGAAACGCGCCGCACAGGCTGACGCAGCGGCGGCAGCCGTGGCAGATATCGAAGATGCGCGCTAACTCCGTGTCTAGCGCCTGCTCATCGTTGAACTCGGTCGTTTTCCACGCAAGCGCATGACGCGTAGGAGCAAGAAGGCTGCCTTCGGTCGCGGTCAGACCGCCGGGCCCTGCGGGTCCGGCCACAGAAGCGTTAATCGACAACCTCGTTAATCAACTATGGTGTCGAGTGTCTTCTGAAATTTATTCGCGTGCGAGCGCTCGGCCTTTGCTAGCGTCTCGAACCAGTCGGCGATTTCTTCGAAGCCTTCGTCACGTGCCGATTTGGACATGCCCGGATACATGTCGGTGTATTCGTGCGTCTCGCCGGCAATTGCGGCTTTCAAGTTGGACTTGGTTGGCCCGATCGGCAAGCCGGTCGCGGGATCGCCAACGGCCTCTAAATATTCAAGATGCCCATGCGCGTGACCGGTTTCGCCTTCAGCAGTCGAGCGAAACACAGCGGCAACGTCGTTGTAGCCCTCCACGTCGGCCTTTGCCGCGAAATACAGGTAACGACGATTCGCCTGCGATTCGCCGGCAAAAGCATCGCGCAAATTCTGTTCCGTCTTCGAGCCTTTAAGTTGCATACGGGTCTCCTTCGATTCGCTTCAGTAACTAGCACGCGTGCCGCGAAAGTCGCAGCAGTCACGGCAATCTACGCGCGCTGCTTGCAGTTAAACAAATCAATTATCGCTACATAATTGATAGATAATATCTATCATCAGTATCAGAACTGCGCTTCGGCCAACGCGAGCGTGCCGACACTGCCGCCGAGGATGCTCTCGGAGATCGCGGGCACGGTGACCAGCATGTGATCAGCAAAGAATCGCGCGGTGGCAATCTTGGCGCGGCAGAACTCGACATCCGTTCCTTCTCCGATCCGCCGCCCCGCCGCGAGTGCCGAGCGCGTCATCTGCCACCCACCATGCACCAGCCCTGCAAGCTTGACGTACGGCACCGAGCCTGCGAACACACTGCGAATATCGCTTTTGTACGCGCCGACGATGTAGTCGACCACTGATTCGTAGGCATCGATTGCCGACCCAAGCCTGCGTCCAATAGCCTGCAAATCCTCTGTGCCCGCGCATGCATCAGCCGCAGTCGTTCGCATTTGTTCAATAAATGCCCGAGCCGTTGTGCCGCCGTCGCGCGCGGTCTTGCGCCCGACCAGATCGTTCGCCTGGATGGCTGTCGTGCCTTCGTAAATCGTCAGGATGCGTGCGTCGCGGTAATACTGCGCGGCGCCGGTTTCTTCAATGAATCCCATACCGCCGTGCACCTGAACGCCGGTCGAGGTGACGTCGATCGACATTTCGGTCGACCATCCCTTGACGATCGGCACCAAATACTCATACGCCGCCATCGCCGCCGCCCGCGTTGCGGCGTCGGGATGATGTTGCGCAACATCGTTGTAACCGGCGGCCACGTAAGCGACCGCGCGCGCTGCTTCGGTGTTCGACCGCATGAACATCAACATGCGCCGCACGTCCGGGTGGTGAATGATCGGCACCGGGCCTTGCGACCCTTCGACCGCCCGGCTCTGTACGCGGTCCTTCGCGTGTGCAACTGCCTTTTGGTAGGCGCGGTCCGAAATGGCGATGCCCTGCATGCCGACCTGGAAACGCGCGGCATTCATCATGATGAACATATATTCGAGACCGCGATTTTCTGCGCCGATCAAGGTGCCGATCGCGCCTGCGCCAACCTCACCTTTGTCGTCGCCGAAAATCAGCACACAGGTAGGACTGGCCTTGATGCCCAGCTTGTGCTCGATCGATGCGCAATAAATGTCATTGCGTTTACCGAGCTTGCCGCTGGCATCGAACAAGAACTTCGGGACGATGAACAGCGAAATTCCCTTCACGCCCGCCGGTGCGTCGGGTGTCCGAGCGAGCACCAGGTGCACGATGTTGTCGGCGAGATCGTGCTCGCCATAAGTGATGTAAATCTTCTGCCCGCAAAGCCGATACGTGCCGTCGCCCTGAGGGACCGCGCGCGTTCTTACCTGAGCCAGATCGGAGCCGGCTTGCGGCTCAGTCAGATTCATCGTCCCGGTCCAGCTGCCGTCGATCAGTCGAGCCAGGTACGCGTCTTTCTGTTCCTGCGACCCAGCGACGAGCAACGCCTCGATCGCACCGTCGGTCAGCAGCGGGCACAAAGCGAACGACAGGTTCGCCGCCTGCATCATCTCCATGCACGGGGCAGCCACCACCTTCGGCAAGTCCTGTCCGCCGTATTCGGTCGGATGCTGCACACCCTGCCAGCCCGCTTCGACAAACGAGCGAAACGCCGCCTTGAAACCCGGGGTGGTCGTGACTCTTCCCTTATCCCATTTTGCCGGCTGCGTATCGCCGCTCCAGTTAAGCGGCGCCACGACCTCGCTCATAAAGCGCGCGTTTTCCTCAATCACTGCTTGCACGGTTTCATCGGTCGCATCTTCACAACCCGGCAGTTGTTGAATTTCCTTCAGGCCTGCCAGCTCGTTCAACACGAACAGCATGTCTTTGACGGGCGCGACGTAGCTCATCCGAGTTCTTTGACTATCTGCGGAACGATTTCAAACAGATCGCCCACCAGTCCGTAATCGGCGATTTGAAAAATCGGCGCTTCCGCATCCTTGTTGATCGCGACAATTACCTTGGAATCCTTCATACCAGCCAGATGTTGTATCGCGCCCGAGATGCCAACGGCGATGTACAACTGCGGCGCTACGACTTTGCCCGTTTGCCCGACCTGCCAGTCATTCGGTGCGTAGCCTGCGTCGACCGCGGCACGCGACGCGCCGATCGCGGCATTTAACTTGTCTGCCAGTGGCTCGAGCAGTTTGAAATTTTCGGCGGAACCGATACCGCGGCCGCCGGAGATGACGATCTTCGCGCCTTGCAGCTCCGGCCGATCGAGTTTGACGACGTCGCGCGAGATGAAGCGCGACGTATCACCCGCAGCCACTGGAGCGATCGTTTCGACCGAAGCGTTGCCACCTTCGCTCGCAGCGGGCTCGAAGTTGGTCGGGCGCGCGGTCACCACCTTGGTTGCATCGCTCGACTGCACCTTCGCCATTGCGTTGCCGGCGTAAATCGGCCGCGTGAACGTGTCGGCAGACTCGACGCTGCTGATATCGGAGATCTG